>NZ_JAPDBM010000061.1:0-28848 GCF_027705265.1 Aeromonas sp. QDB11
ATGTTTCTGGATAACGCTGACGGGTCATAACACCTCCAATAGTTGCCTCATTTTAAGGCTGTGAGGTGTCTAGGGAAATGGGGGCGATTCAGATCGCCTCAATGATGGCCAGTGCCTGGCGTGACAACGGCACAATGTGCGGTTCTCGCATCTTGGCACCACGATGTGAGTATTTGACCCCTTCAATGGGGGGGCGGGACGCCGGGATCGTCCAGATTGCTCGCTCGATATCGAGCTCATCCCAGCGCATGAAGCGCAATTCACTCGAACGGACAAAGGTTAACAAGGTGAATTTCACCGCCATCTTGGTCAGCAGACGTCCCGAATAACTATCGAGACGGCGCACCAGCTTGGGAATATCCTGCAGCGGCAGCGCGGGATGATGCTGGACTTTGCGAACCGACAACGCCCCCGTCAAATCAGCGGCAGGATTGGTCTCAATCAAATCAGTTCGCATTACATAACTCATTATGCCATTGATGTGTTGCCGCACTCGTCCTGCCAAATCAAGCGCATTTCGCTGCGCTATCTTACGCAGTGGAACAAGCAGGTCACGAGTCTTGAGTTCGGCAACGGGGCAATGGCCAATCAATGGAAACACGTCTGTTTCAAGCCGGGTCAAGATGCGTGAAGCGTGATCGGAGGACCACTTGCCAGCATTTTTTGCATGCCATTCACGGGCAACAGCCTCAAAACTATTCGCTTGTTTGCGGGTGATGTTGTTACGCAACTGCTGCTTATGAACGACAGGGTCGATACCCTTGGCTAACAAATTTCGTGCGGCAGCGTGTTTGGCACGGGCCTCCGTCAACGACAGGATGGGGTAGTCGCCAAACGCCATCAGCCCTGCCTTACCATCTGGCTTGGTAAACTTGAAGCGCCACGAACGGGTACCGTTCTTTTTAACCAATAAGTGCAAGCCATTCCCATCGAACAGGGAATAGTCTTTTTCTCGCGGGCGGGCATTGCGACACTCGGTATCAGACAGGGGTTTGGTAGTTCGCGGCATTGGTATACGACTCCTTTATCGAATCGATGTATACCTAAGCGTATGCCAATTTATAGCGGATGTGTTAGGAATGACTCGGAATGTTCTGGACGTAAAAAAACCCAGAGACATTGAATCTACTGGGTTTTTTGAACTTTTTCGGAATACTTTGGAAGTATTAATGGTGCCCGAGGCCGGAATCGAACCGGCACGACGCGAACGTCGAGGGATTTTAAATGCAAGAGCTGCGGCCCTGTGAAGATATTAAGCGCTGCATCCCCTTGTTTCAAGTGGTTTTCGGTTGTTTCTGGTTATGTGTTGTTTTGGCAGGTTTGCACGCAATTACACATTTGATACGGCGCTTCAGCTTGAAATCTCGGGGGCTATCCGCCTGCAACTGGCGAGAATTTCACGTAGCAACGCGCAAAAAGAAAGCCCCATCAAGGGGCGTAGGTCATGCGGGGGTCATTGCTGGCTAGGGGTGGGCGCGGCCGCTTTATCATCTCTTTGGCCTCGGCTGTAAAATCCCTAAGCACATGATCAGGCGGGACGGACAAGACGGCTAGAGGATACTTTGCCAGCCATGCACGGGGGCGGTTATGCCCCCATCTGTTCCATGCTGCTATGGCCTCCCCTCGTTGCGCTGCTCTGCTCATGCTGGCTCGCTCCCTGTATAAACGGTCTCCCATGGTGCGGGGATCATGGCGATATGTCCGGCAGGGCTGGGGCTTTGACCGTTCTCTATAATCTGCAAGAACTCGGCGCGGGAGCCATAGAACAACCATGACGGGTGCACGGCCTCGGGTAGATTCACCCATTTTCCCGCTCTGGGGTGGTCTGGCTCCACTTCCTTATAAAACAGTGAGGTGATTTTCATAGGCTCTCTGGTCTGGTAGTACATAGCGGCTCCTTAAACTGGGACAATGCAGATCATGCGGCAGGGGCTTAGCTGTTGCTCCAGCTCTGCGCGGCGGTGGTCGTACTGCTCGCGGCTGCTGGCGTAGATCTGGACGGTGTTACCCTGCTGCTCCACGGTTTCGGCTCTGGGGTCGTCATGCTCAACCTCGAACCAGTCCACCACGTAGATCGGCGGGTCTTGCCGGAATGATTCGCTAACCTTGGCTATGCGCTGGGCTAGCCGTTCGCTCGGTCGTCTCATTGGTCTGGCTCCTGCATGATGCGCTGAAATGCGGCTTCTTCTTCGGGGGTGGTCGGTTTACTGGGTCGGCTCATTAGCTCGTCAAAGTCATCAGTTAGGCGGGATCTGGTTAGCTGGTTGGCGACTTTGGCTAGGGTGGTGCGGGGTGGTCGTCTCATTTAAGCGCCTCCAATTCCTCCACACGCTGCGCCAGCTCTGCCCACTCTGTCACACCTGCCACGGCGGTGAGGCTCGTTATAAGCTGCTGGGCTACGTCTGGGGCGACACGGCCAGACACGGAAGCAACCAGGATAGCCTCGGCTCGCTCTGGTGTCGTCATCTGCTCAAACTCGGCGGCGGTGATCAGCTCCACGGGCTCCTGTGTTGCTTTCAGGGTTGGGACACCACGGGCCAGAACCAGGGCGGCGGCCTGCATATCGCCATCAATAGCCTGTGCTATCACCTGCTGTAGAACTGCTGGGCTTGCCTGCTTGATCAGCTTCATAGCGGGGGACAATGCCCCCTTTGGTCGGCCTGCTGGGTTGCCGCTCTGTCCGGCTTTAAATCGTCCGGTCATCCTTAATCCTCCACACGACCAGCGGACGCCATGCCTTGGGCGCACTGCTCGATCTCCATTTTGCAGAAATCCCCAACGGCCCGGTTTAGTACGTCCAGTGCTCGCAAATCTGCGATAGCGGCGGCCTCTGCGGCGGCCTTCTCGGGAAAGTGAGTCTCCCACGCCTTGCTCATCATTTCGGTGTGCTCGTCACGCTTCAGACCGAACGCTTCAGGCGGGTAGTAATTTGCCGCTTGGGCGAAACGGGGGTCTAGCTGGACAAGTTTTTTAATCTCGGTCGCGCTCTTGGTTAGCAGTAGTTGGGCGAGCGTCATCGCGGATAGGTTGTCATGACTGGGCATCAAGTCTGTTTTACGCTCCATGGTGGCAGCCTCACCAGCTTGGACACCAAGCCGAAACGGTAGGGATAGACGCTCATCCAATGCGGCTTTGGCTTGCTCTGCGGCCTTCTTGCGCATCGGCAGCTTTTCCAGTTGGGTGCGGGTGCGGTCTCGTTCAATTCGCTCCAATCGACTTTCAAGGTCGCGGCCTATGGTTGCGGCGTGATCGATGCTGCTCTGTGCAAGGTCGGAAATAAGTCCGCGCCATGCTCCGGTTGCTACGTGGTTAATCTTTGCCATGTTAATACTCTCTTTGGGTTGACTGCCTTTTGTTACATTATAACATAACAGCCTCAATTGAAGCCAATCACCCTGTTATTCCCTGATCTTTAGAGGTCGATGGATTGCGAATCCGTCTAGAATCCATTGTTTGCAGTGGTTGCGGCGGGTTGCTGTGTAAAACCGTGGGGAATTGCGCGTTTTCGGGTCGATGCAACCCAGCTTGCAGCGGGAATTCCCGCTTCGAAAACAGCTAAGGGGCGGGCTCCCTGTCGTGCGATTTGAAAGAGGCAAAGAGGCTAGCCAGAAAGGGGGGGCTCTGCGGTGGGAACTCGTCGTCATCCTCGTCACCTATGCAAAATCAATGACGACGAATAACTAATGGTGTGGGGCTCTGCGGTGGTCTCGTCACTAACTCGTCACGAACTCGTCATCAAACCCATGACGAGAAACTCGTCAGGCCACAAACAGCAAAAAACCCGCAAAGCCTTATGCCGTGCGGGTTGTAGCGTTATTCGTCAACTCGTCGTCATTCTCGTCGTATAGGCAAAAATAATGACGACGAATGACGTCCCCTTAATCTTCCTCGTCACCGCTCGTCGTTAGCTCGTCATGCTTGGCAAGCGTCACGCAATCACCGTCAATAACAATCAACCCGTCTGCCTCTAAGGTCTTAAGGTGTCGCCCGAAGTTGCTCATGTTTGGTGTGCTGCCGTTTATCGGGATATCCTTGAAACGATGGCGGATCTCCTTTTTGGTGGTCTCGCCGTTCCTATCTGTTAGCGTCCTGACCGTTTGGAATAATGCCTTAGAAAGCGGCGCTAACCCGTCAGCCTCAGGATCTGCTGGCTCCCTGCCTCTGTCGATAACAACTAGGCTTGTGAGCTCGTCGCCGTCCTCATCCATGCCGATCACCCTCCTTTTTAGGTCGAAGGCTACAGGCTCCGGTTGCTCTGAATCCTTCATCTTGGTGCCAGTCAAAACAAGGCTATTACCTCGTTCTGCCTCGCGCTTGACAAGATATTCAGCATCCAATGCGGCGCGAAATGAGCTAGATCCCCGTGCTCCATTCGATTCATTCTTTCCGGTATGGTGGACAAGTAAGATTGTTGCCCCTGTAGTGGTTTTCACGAGGTCGCAACCACTGATAAACGCCCCCATGTCTGCGGCTCGGTTTTCATCTGCGCCACCAAAGCAACGGGCCACGGTATCAATGATGATCAGCTTAACGTCCTGCCCTGTAGCCTCCTTCACCTCCTCAACTGCAAACCTAAGCTCCGCCTGTTGCGACGGATCGGCCATAAACACGGGCATATCAACACGGTACACATTAGGGACGTCCCTGCCTTCGTTGTATTCATCAGCCCACGCCCGGATCCGACGAGGCACGCCAACGCCACCTTCCCCCACCACGTACAGCACGGCCCCCTGTTCGACCTTTGCCCCGTTCCATGGTTTGCCTGTCGCTATGTGGCAAGCCCACGAAACGGCAGCAAACGACTTGAATGATCCGGACGGCCCATAAATGGAAGCAGTACACGTAGCCGGTAATAATCCCTTAATGAGCCATGATGCCCTGTTGTCGAAACCATGAAATCCGGCCACCAATGGCAGTTTGGTTTTCCTTATCTGCTCGCCAGATGGAAGGGGGGTAACCATTGGCGGCGCCACCTTGTGGATGGTCTCCTCGGCGGTAATGGCTACCGGCTTCGGCTTATATGACTGCTGTAGAATCGGACTCTTCATGGCCGTTATCTCTTTCTTATGCGCCAAGGCTGCTGCAGTTTCTTCATTCATGCGGCCATCTCCATCCGGTAATCGTCCCAATCGCCACCAGACGGCGGGAAACTCACCTCTGCCCCTATGGCTGCTGCTGCGGCTTCGGCCTCCTTCTCAGCTCCCACATCACCACACACAATAATCGGCAGCTCTGGGATCATGGCCCTCGCCATTTTTGCGGCCTTCAGAATGTTGTTTTTGCTCAAGGCAGCAAAGCCCATAGACTTAAATTCCAGCAACTCACGGATGGCATATCCGGTAGCGACTCCTTCACATACAAAAAGGGTCTCCACTTCCTCAAGTTGCATGTCAATAGGCGGTTCTATGATCGTGAATCCGGCCTTGCTCCCACCTGCAAGCGCTGTCTTGTGCCCGTCATCTCTCACCAGTTCAGCACCGATGATCTCCCCGTTCACGTCCCTGATCGCGTGTAAAAGGCATCCGGCGCGGTAGGTGTAACGCTTGCCGTTCACATGGTGCAGATACTCACGGGATAGGATGAATACACCGAAACCTGTGTAGCCCTTGCGGCTCAGATAGGGGTGTTCTGCGGCGTCTATGATTAGCGACTCATCAGCCATCAGGTTAGCCAGGGCGGCGGCGGCTTCTCTCTGGCTAGCTTCTTTTGCTTTGGTCTCTGCGGCTCTTGCTTCGGCCTGCTTTAGGTTCCGCTCAATGGCTGCGCGGTCGAGTGGTGCTTCGTTGGAGATCCCAAGAAGGCTAGCCAGAAAGGGGATCATCTCCCTCATGGTCTTGCCTGTTACCTTCTGGACTAACGAGATCCCATCACCTGCCCCGCATTGGTTGCAAATCCAAGTCCCTCGCCCCTCTTTGTCATCGAACCGGAAGCGGTCTTTTCCACCACAAATAGGGCAAGGCCCGAATTTCTGGGCGGTAGGTGGTACAATGATCCCAGCCATTTCAACCGTTTCGCGCCACTTGTAAAGCACTGCGCTGCTGATTTCCTTGATTGATATGGTCATTGTTATATCCTTCTTGGGTCACCGTCTGGCCGTGCATGTTGGGGAACACTCGGGCCATTCGGTGAGGTTTGTAATGCCCTTTCAGTTAGCGCTGAAGGGGCGTTTTTTTGCCTGCTTTGCACTCGATTTGCCCATTACCCTCGCGGCAGGCTACTAGGCGCTGGATTATCGATGGATTGGAAGGGCCACAACCCATCATTCCCCCATCTGCTCCGGCAGTTGCCCACCAAGCCACAAGCCGAACATTGGGACGTTAACAAACAGCTTTTTGCCCACCATACGGGCGCAACGGCTCAGACCCGGGCGCTCGTCTCGCTTCCAGAAGAGGGTCTTTAGCGTGCTGCGACTGAACTGGGGATAGCTATCTGCCAACTCTGAAATGCTCTTCCAATTCTCAAGCTGCTGATTCATGCGTATCAGGTCGATATGATTCATGTTTGCGTCCTCTCGGTTGTTTCTAGTCAATCTGTGAAAGCTGCGGCCTAAGTCGATCCAGAAGCTAACCCAGACAATTGACAAAAGGAAGGGGTGTGTTTATCAAAATGCCCTTCTTAATCAACAACTTATGCGTGACTCACGCACCTACCTCTTATAAACCATTGATAAATAACGAGCTCAAAAATCCCTGTTCACCATCAAAAAAACTTTTCCGCAATGGTCTGTTTGCCTATTTTTTGAACCATGAAGCAATGGCCGCTCGCCAAAGAATGGCAGCCTCTTGATGAAATCCGGCTCGATAGGCCATGACGGCGGCCTGCGCTGCTTGTTGTGCGGGTGTGCGGTTGGTTACAATGCGGGTGTTCATGATTGATAGTCCCTCTATCAGTTGTGTTCCATGCCCCCGAACTGTTCGAGCAGTTGCGGGGGTTTTCTTTTGTGCTGATCTCTTCTCTGGCTAGCATCTTTAGGGCTAACAAGCTGGCGAGATCTGGCGGTATGGCACGGTTTTTCAGTAGCGCTTAGGCTAGCCAGACATAGGGATCCCCCCTCCCATAACCTCATAGGTTATAGAGTGCGGCCCCATTGCTGGGTGTTCGGTGTTCTACGGGCGCGGATCTGCGCGGGTTAGGTCATGACGGCGGCCCCCTTGGCTCTGGCTCGGATCAAGCTCTTAATCTCTGCCACTGTCGCCCCTGTTGGCGCGTCAATGACTGTGTGGCGCTCTCCGCTCTGGTTCTCTGTTATCCATGCGTCCCCCTTGAACCAGCACCATTCACGGTCAGTTGCAGGGTCGGCGGCTTCGAGAATGCCGGATCGGTAATCAAAATTTACCTGGCTCATCTCGCTGCCCTCCGTGTTAGATCCCCGAAAGTGCTTTCCGCCTTCTCCACCTTGTGCGCGGTGCTCAGGTGGGCGTAGCGCTTCACCATTGCCATAGATTTATGGCCTAGGTGGTCGGCTAGCTCTAGCAGGCTCGCGCCAGTCTTAGCCATGATTGAGGCGCTAGAATGGCGTAGGTCGTGAAAGCGGAAATCTTTGATATCGGCAGCCAGCAAGGCGGAATACCAGTACCGATCAAAGTGCTGTGCAGGCTGGTTGAGGTGGTTGGAACTCGGGAATACATAGCCCTCGCCTATCTCGCGCCACTGCATCAGCTCTTCGATCAGGTCGGTGGTTAGGGCTAGGTTGCGGCGGTCGCCGTTCTTGGTGAAGTGCAGGATCGCCGTCTTGCGCTGAAAGTCTAGATCACACCATCTCAAGCCCAATAGCTCAGAACGGCGAGCGCCAGTTACTAGGGCCATATGCACCAGCAAGTGCAGGCGATCCCATGCGCTATTCTGGCAAGCCTCTAGCAGTCGCGCGATCTCGTCATCAGACAAGAAGCGGGTGCGGCCTTGGCCTTCTGGCTCGCCTTCTATTTCACTGCAAGGGTTATGGCGGGTGTCATGCTTACGGTTGAACCACTTAAAGAAGCTCGAAAGGCATGCTTTGGTTCTATTGATGGTGGCGGGGGCTTTCTCGTCTTTGGCGAGGGCCAAAAGCCCCTCTCTGACGTGCTGACGGGTGATCTTGCCCACTGGCTTAGAACCGAGGCGATCGGCCCACCAAGTCAAACGGCGGATTATGGATTGGTCACGGCCTTGGTACTCGTCCAGAAACGAGCAAACAGCATCCTTAAACAGGATACTGTTGAGGCTTACATCGGTGAGGGCTTCGGCCAGGTCATCACTTGCAGTAATGCGAGCCAGAAACAATTCGGCGGCTTTCTTGGTCGAGAAACTTTTCCCGATGCGCTGGCCGTTGCGCATAATCTGAACCCGATAGGTCGTTTTCAGCTTACCAGTAATTTTTTGCACGCTTGCCATCGTCAAAACTCCTTGCCCGTTTTTACACGTTTAAAAGGGGGGTTTTGACCGCAACTTTCATCACTCTAGCGCCTAACTTTGACGCTAACCTGTTGACTAGGCAGGATTTTAAATGGTGCCCGAGGCCGGAATCGAACCGGCACGACGCGAACGTCGAGGGATTTTAAATCCCTTGTGTCTACCGATTTCACCACTCGGGCACCGCAATCGGTATCAAGCTCGCGTGGCGGGCTTGTCAATATGGAGGCACGTTCCGGAGTCGAACCGGACTAAACGGATTTGCAATCCGCTGCATAACCGCTTTGCTAACGCGCCATGCAAAAGAGAGTTGGCTCTCTATTGTCTGAATTTGGAGCGGGAAACGAGACTCGAACTCGCGACCCCGACCTTGGCAAGGTCGTGCTCTACCAACTGAGCTATTCCCGCATTGGTCTGGCTGACTGCCTGACTACGAGGACGCATTCTAGCGATGTTCCTCGCCCAGTCAACCAGAAATATTTAATCACCTGATCGTTCGGGCATTTTTTGCCCTTTTTGAACAGTTTTAGCGCCTTTGGCCGTTTCCTGCCTCAAATCAGCGGAAACCTCACCTTGCGGCGCGGGTGACTCACAGCTTGGCGTGGTGGGTCAGATCGCCCCAGGCCGCCTTCATGTACTGGAACATCGACCAGAAGGTGAGCACGGTGGCGACATAGAGCATCACGTAGGCGAGCCACACCATCCAGACGTTGTATTGCCAAATCAGACCGGTGAGCGACACCATCTGGATCATGGTCTTCCACTTGCCAATCCAGCTGACCGCCACCGAAGAGCGTTTGCCGAGCTCGGCCATCCATTCACGCAGGGCCGAGATGATGATCTCGCGGCCAATCATGGTCATGGCGGGGATGGTCACCCAGATGGTGTTGTAATGTTCGACGATGACCACCAGTGCAGCGGCAACCATGATCTTGTCGGCAACCGGGTCGAGGAAGGCGCCAAAGGCGGTGGACTGATTGAGCTTGCGAGCCAGATAGCCATCAAACCAGTCGGTGGCAGCGGCCAGAATAAAGATGAGGGCAGCCGCCAGATAGGACCATTGGTAAGGCAGATAGAACAGGATGACGAAGACGGGAATGAGCAAAATCCGGAAAAACGTCAACAGGTTAGGTATGTTTGTCATTATTTATTCAGCCACTTCTTGTACGTCGCTACATAGTGCGCCAAAGCCGATTTGCGATGCAACCGCACTGGCGCCCGTCCTGGTCTTCTTAATCCATCAATCTTCTCAAGATGCGGGGCCATTATGGCATTTACGGCCCCCCCGCGTCACGGCTCTTGTGCATCAAGGAGTTAGCGATTTTTCCTGGCTGCTGGCTGCGCCTAAAACCTGTTCAGGCGCCGTGCAAGCCATCATGGATGGTCTGGGCCAGCTCCTGACTGATGCCGGGCACCTTGGCCAGTTCATCCACGCTCGCCTTTTTGACCTCCTGCAGGCCACCAAGGTATTTGAGCAGTGCCTGCCGCCGCTTTGGCCCCACCCCCGGAATATCCTCCAGACTGCTGCTGGTGCGGGCCTTGGCACGCCGCGCTCGGTGGCCGGTAATGGCAAAACGGTGGGATTCATCGCGAATATGCTGAATCAAGTGCAAAGCGGGCATATCTGCCGGTAAATGCAGCTCTTCGTGGCTCTCCCCCATGATAAGGGTCTCCAGCCCCGCCTTGCGGGTGACCCCCTTGGCAATCCCCACCAGCAGCGGGTATTTGCCGCCGAGGAACTCCAGCTGACGGGCCAGGATCTCTTCGGCGCGGCGCAGCTGGCCGAGGCCGCCGTCGATAAACAGCACGTCCGGCACCTTGTCCGGCTCCTGCTGCTTGCCAAAGCGGCGCTCCAGCGCCTGCTCCATCGCCGCGTAGTCATCACCACCGGTGATACCGTCGATGTTGAAACGACGATATTCCGATGAGAGCGGCCCCTCCCGGTTGAACACCACGCAAGAGGCCACCGTGCGCTCCCCCATGGTGTGGGAGATATCGAAACACTCCATGCGGGCGATCGGGCGCTCCAGCTCCAGCAGCTCTTCCAGCTGATCGTAGCGAGCAGTCATGGTGCTCTTGTGAGCAAGCCGCGAGCGCAGCGCCGTCTCGGCATTGATGGAGGCGAGCTTGATAAAGCGGGCCCGTTCGGCGCGGGTACGGCTCACCACCCGCACCTTGTAGCCAGCGGTCTGGCTCAGGGTCTCGGCGATGACGTTTTCGTCCTCAAGGGCCACATCGAGCAGCACCTCGCTCGGGATCTGCCGCCCCCCCTGCCCCGACAGATAGAACTGCAGCAGGAAGGATTGCACCACCTCCTCGAGCGGAGTGTCAGCCGGCACTTTCGGGAAATAGCTGCGCGAGCCGAGCACCTTGCCCTGACGGATAAAGAGCACGTGGATGCAGGCAGCGCCTTGCTCGAAGGCGACCCCCACCACATCCAGCTCGTCCAGCACGTTGCCGCTCACCGACTGCTGCTCGGTGACCCGACGCAGCGCCAGGATCTGATCCCGATAGCGGGCTGCCTCTTCAAAGCGCAGATCGCCGCTGGCAGACTCCATCTTGCCCACCAACTCCCCAATCACCTGCTGGTTCTTGCCCGCCAGAAACAGTTTGGCCAACTCCACCTGCTGGGCATACTCGGCCTCGCTCACCAGCCCGGCTACGCAAGGACCGGCGCAGCGCTTGAGCTGATAGAGCAGGCAGGGACGGGTGCGGTTGGCGTAGACCGCATCCTCGCACTGGCGCACCGGGAAGATCTTCTGCATCAGATGCAAACTCTCACGCACCGCACCGCCGGAAGGGTACGGGCCGAAGTACTCTCCCTTGATCTTGCGGGCACCACGATGCACGCCGATGCGCGGATGCTGGTGCGCGGTGATGATGATCCAGGGGTAGGATTTATCGTCCCGCAGCAGCACGTTGTAGCGGGGCTGGTACTGCTTGATCAGGTTGTGCTCGAGGATCAGCGCCTCGGTCTCTGTGTGGGTGACGGTGACCTGAATATCGGCGATCTGGCGCACCAGGGTGCGGGTCTTGATGCTGTCGACGTTGGCCCGAAAGTAGGAGGCGAGCCGCTTTTTCAGATCCTTGGCCTTGCCGACATAGATCACGGTGCCACCGCTGTCATACATGCGGTAGACGCCGCTCTGATGGGTGACGGCGCTCAGAAACGCCTTACTGTCGAAGAGAGGTTCGGGAGAGAGGGTCATCAGCTACTCGGCTCACACAAAGGCAAAAATTGACGGGCAGAGCATACTGCCCCCGCCGCCTGAAAAGCAAAGGGGCAGAAAAGCAAAAAGGCGGCACTCGCCGCCTTTGTGACCACACGCCACCCGATTAGAGGGTATCGGCATCCAGCATGCCATAGCGAATGGCCAGATGGGTCAGTTCCACGTCACCATTGATCCCCAGCTTGCTGAACAGACGATAGCGGTAGCTGTTGACCGTCTTCGGGCTCAGGTTGAGCTGCTCGGAGATATCGGTCACCTTCTGCCCCTTGGTGATCATCATCATGATCTGCAGCTCGCGCTCGGAGAGGGACTTGAAGGGATTCTCGTCAGCGGAGGCAAACTGGCTGAGGGCCATCTGCTGGGCAATCTCCGGGGAGATGTAGCGCTGACCGGAGTGCACCAGCCGGATCGCCTGGATCATCTCGTCAGGGGCTGCTCCCTTGGTCAGGTAACCGGCGGCGCCCGCCTGCATCACCTTGGTGGGGAACGGATTTTCTGAATGAATGGTCAGCACTATGATGCGCACATCGGGGCGGATCCGCAGAATTTTGCGGGTCGCTTCCAGACCACCAATACCCGGCATGTTCATGTCCATCAGGATCACGTCCGGATGGTGCTGGCGACAGAACGTAACTGCGGTCTCGCCGCTCTGTGCCTCGCCCACCACCTTGATCCCGCGTACATCTTCAAGAATGCGTCTTATCCCTGTACGCACCAGCTCATGATCATCGACCAGGAATACATTTATCACCCAAACACCCCGTTTTTATCTCGTTTTTTGCCGCCCGGTTAGGGTTAACAGGGCGTCTTGCATCATAACCAAACTCGTCGCTTTGGCAAACCATGCGCGCCAAAAGTTTGAGAAAACCCATGTTTAGCGTTTAAAATCAAATAATTATATAAATTTTCAAAACAAAAAACGGTGCCTTGCGACACCGTTTTTCATGACTTTCGTGCAGTGGCCATCACTTGGCCAAAAATGCGCGCACCTTCTCCAGATCTGCCTGGGTATCTACTCCCACCGGCGGCGCTTCAAACGCCTGGGCGACGTGGATCTTCTCCCCATACCAGAGCACCCGCAGTTGCTCCAGCGCCTCGACCTGCTCCAGCACGCTAGGCGCCCAGTCTACATAACGCTGGATAAATCCGGCGCGATAGGCGTAGATGCCGATATGGCGCTGGTAGTGGTCGCCAATCTGCTCATGACTGTTGGCAAAGCGATCCCGATCCCAGGGAATGCTGGCGCGGCTAAAGTAGAGGGCGTAGCCATCCTTGTCAGTCACTACCTTGACGGCATTGGGATTGAACGCCTCTTCGGCATCCTTGATCGGCACCGACAAAGTCGCCATCGGCGCCGTGGCGGCGGCCAGATTGTCTGCCACCTGACGAATGATGGCGGGCGGAATGAGCGGCTCATCCCCCTGCACGTTGACGATGATGGTATCGGCGGCAAAGCCGTAGTGACGGCACACCTCGGCCAGACGCTCGGTGCCGGACTGGTGATCCGGTGAAGTCATGCACACCTCGACGCCGGTGCTCTGCAGCGCCTGCTGCACCCGGGCATCGTCAGTGGCAACGATCACCCGATCGGCGCCCGACTGCAGAGCCTTCTCTACCACGTGCTGCACCATGGGCTTGCCATGGATATTCGCCAGCGGCTTGCCCGGCAGACGGGTTGACGCATAGCGGGCAGGAATGACGACGACGAAACTCATGACGGCAGCTCATCGCTGTTGAGCTGTCGGGCACGGTTTTCCAGCAGCACCGGGATCCCCTCCTCCAGCGGATAGGCCAGCTTGTCAAAGCGGCAGACCAGCTCATGCACGGCCTTGTTGTAGTGCAGCTTACCCTTGCAGACCGGGCAGGCGATGATGTCGAGCAACTTGATGTCCAAAGCCAAAACGATACTCCTTCAACGATGTCGCGCTGGCGGCTTCATCACGCCAGCGATGGATGTCGAGCAACCAGATATTCCATACGGGACCGCTATTGGTCCACTTCTCCCCCGCTCAGGCGAGAGAGACTAATCTTGTGCCTTGGTTACGCCTTGCGCCTTTCCACTCGCGCTCAGCTTGTGCAACAAGGTATCGAGCAGGGATGCAGGCAACTCGGCTCTCACCGGCAGATACCACCAGTTATCGAGGGCAAAGGCGCGGCACTTGACCGCATCCTTCTCGGTCATCAGCAGCGGCTTGCTGGCAAAGCGGACCACCAGCTCATCCCGATCGAAGGGGTGATGATCGCCATAGGCGGCCTGCTGCTCCAGCTGGTAGCCGAGCCCCTCGAGGGTGGCGAAGAAACGGGGCGGATGGCCAATCCCCGCCAGCGCATCGACCGGCCCCGACAAGGGGGCGGCCAGCGGCGCATCGTCGCGCACCCGGCGCGGGGTGTCGGCAACCAGTTGCATGGGGTACTCCCCCTTGCCCGGCTCGCCGCCGTTACAGATGATGGCATCCACCCGCTTGAGACGAGTGACCGGCTCGCGCAGCGGCCCCATCGGCAGCAAGCAGGCGTTGCCAAAACGACGCGCCCCATCCACTACCACCAGCTCAATGTCGCGGGCCAGCGCGTAGTGCTGCAGGCCGTCGTCGGTGATGATGATATCCACCTCACCGCTCTGCTCCAGCAGTCGTACCGCATCGGCCCGTTTCGGGGCAACCACCACCGGACAGCCGCAGCGCCGGGCAATCAGCACTGGCTCATCCCCCGCCAGCGCCGTGGTGCTGGCGGCATCGAGCCGATACGGGTAATGGGGCGCCTTGCCGCCATAACCACGGCTCACCACCCCAGGGCGATAGCCACGGGCTTGCAACTGCTCCACCAGCCAGACCACCACCGGCGTCTTGCCGTTGCCCCCCACCGAAATATTGCCTACCACGATCACTGGCAAGGAGGCGCGATACCCCTTGCGCCAGCCGTGGCGATAGGCGTAGCGGCGGGTGCCGCTGATGATGGCGAACAGCAGGGCAAGGGGGGCCAGCAACCAGCGCCAGCCACTCTTTGCATACCAGAGCCGTTCCAGCATCAGGCCTTGTTTCCCGCGTTGCCAAACTGAATGGCGCGCAGCTGGGCATAGGTGCCGCGCTGCTCCATCAATGCTTCGTGGTTACCGCGCTCGACGATATGGCCTTCGTCGATCACCAGGATCTCGTCCGCCTTCTCGATGGTAGAGAGACGATGGGCGATCACCAGCGAGGTACGGGCCTTGCAAAGCTCATCGATGGCCGCCTGAATGTGGCGCTCGGACTCGGTATCGAGGGCCGAGGTGGCCTCATCCAGCAGCAGAACCGGCGCATCGCGCAGCAGGGCGCGGGCGATAGCGACTCGCTGGCGCTGACCGCCGGAGAGGGACGCGCCATTCTCGCCAACCACGGTGTCGTACCCCAGCGGCATCTTGCTGACGAACTCGTCGGCATGGGCGATGCGGGCGGCCTGCACGATCTGGTCGCGGCTGTATTTGTCTTCTGCCGCGTAGGCGATGTTGTTGGCCACCGAGTCGTTGAACAGGTGGACATGCTGGGAGACCAGCGCGTACTGCTTACGCAGCTCGCTCAACTTGTATTCGCGGATGTTGATGCCGTCCAGCAGGATCTCGCCCTGGTCGATATCGTAGAAGCGGGTCAGCAGGCTGGCGATGGTGCTCTTGCCTGAGCCGGAACGGCCCACCAGCGCCACCGACTTACCCGCCTCCACCTTGAAGCTGACGTTGTGCAGCGCCGGGGTATCCTTGGTCGGATAGGTGAAGGTGACGTTGCGAAACTCGATCTCGCCGCGGGCACGCTCCAGAGTACGGGTGCCGGTATCCTGCTCCGGCTCGCTGTCGAGCAGGCCAAACAGGCTGTGGCAAGCGGTGATGGCGCGCTGGAACTGATTGTTGACGTCGGTCAGGCTTTTCAGCGGCTTGAGCAGCATCATCATGGAGGTGATCATGACGGTAAACGTACCGGCAGTCAGAGTTGATTTGACGCTATCAATGGTCGCGACGTAGAGGAAGGCTGCCAGCGCGATGGAGGCAACCATCTGCACCACCGGACTGCCGATGGCATCGGCGGCGACCATCTTCATGGTCTGCTGACGCATGTTGTTGCTGACCTGGAAGAAGCGCTTCTCTTCAACCTTCTGGCCACCAAACATCAGCACCTCTTTGTGCCCTTTGAGCATCTGCTCGGTGGAAGTGGTGATATCCCCTACCGCCTGCTGGATGTGACGGCTGATCTGGCGGAAACGGCGGCTGATAAGGCCGATGATAATCCCCACCAGCGGGCCAACCACCAGGAAGATCACCGACAGTTGCCAGGAGTGCCAGAACATCAGGCCGAGCAGGCCGACCACGGTCGCCCCTTCCCGCACCAGGGTCACCAGGGTGGTGCTTGCCGCCGAGGAGACCTGACTCGCGTCATAGGTCACCTTGGAGAGCAGATGACCGGTGTTCTGACGGTCGAAGAAGCTCATCGGCATCGCCACCATGTGATTGAACACCTGCTGCTGCAGACGCATCACTACGTGGTTGCCGACCCAAGCCATGCAGTAGTTGGAGAGAAAGTTGGCAACACCGCGCAGGGCCACGATGCCGAGGACGAAGAAGGGCATCCATTTCAAGACGGTGCTGTCGTTGCCATTAATGCCCTGATCGATCAGCGGCTTGATGGAGTAGACAAAGGTGGTATCCACGGCAGCGTAGCCCAGCATCCCGATGATGCCACCGACCAGGCCCAGCTTGCGATCACGGACATAACCGAGCAGGCGTCGGAATACAGGCCAGCTCTCTTGTGAGGTTTCTTGTTGCATGAATAGCCGTTAGTAATGGAAATGACGGGCTATTCTAGCCAAAGCGCAGGATTACACCAAGCGTCGCCACCGATATAGAATCCATCCGCTGCGGAAATGACGGATTATTGCTCAAACCACGCTCTCGGCCGCCACCACTCGCCACCGCGTCGGTACCAGGGGCCCTGATTGCGCTCGGCAGTCACTTTCAATCCCGCTGCGGTGGGCTCGACCAGGATCGCCCCTTGCAGGCCGGTGACCCACTGGCGGGCATCCCGATAGCGGGCCACCACATCGGGACGGGGAAAGCCCCATTGGTTCATAAAACCGGCGCTGTGGATCACCTCCTGCGCCGCCACCGCCGCGACAAACGGGGGCGTGGAGGAGGTGCGACTGCCATGGTGTGGGCTCACCAACAAGGTGCTGGCCAACCCCTCCCCCGCCAGCGCCACCAGTCGCTGCTCGGCCTGCCGCTCGATATCGGCACTGAGCAACACGCTGCGCTGCCCATCGCTGATACGCACCACGCAGCCATCATTATTGTGCCCGCCACCGGGGCGCTCAGGCCAGAGCACCGTAAACGCGAGCCCTTGCCAGCGCCACTGTTGCCCACGCTGGCAAAGGGTGGTTCCCTTGCTAAAGGGGTAAGAGGAGAGCTCGTGGCGAACCGGCATGGCGCTGAGCAGTCGCTTGCGATTGCCGGCATGGTCCCGATCCTTGTGGCTGATAATAAGGCGATCGATCACCCGGATCCCCAGATGGCTCAGCTGGGGCAGGATCACCGCGTCCGCCATGTTGTAGCCACCGGGATAACGATCGCCGGTGTCATAGAGGATGGCACGCTCCCCATTGCTGATCAGCACCGCCAGCCCCTGCCCCACATCCAGCACCCGCAGTTGCCAGCGGGCAGGAGTTGGCCAGAGCGCCAGCAACAGCGCACATAGACCCGGTAGCAACAGCCAGCGTGCCGGGCGCCACCGCGAGGCGAACCAGAGCAGCAACAGCAGGGTGCAAAGCGGCAGCCACCAACCGGGCAGTGGCCACCACAGTTGCAGTTGATCGGCAAGCCAATTCAGGATCGTCAGCACCCAACCAAGCCCCAGATCCGCCAGCCAGAACAGGCCATAGGCGAGCGAGGTGGAGAGCGGCGCCAACAGCACACCGATCAGCGCCAGCGGAATGATAGCGATACAAAAGAGCGGCACCGCCAGCAAGTTGATCACCATGGCAAGGGGCGCTATCCCCTCGAACAACGCCAGCTGCAGCGGCAGCAGACCGAGCAGCAGCCAGAGCTGGATCTGCCACAGCCCCGGCTTGTCGTGGACATACCCCACCAGCAGCAGGATGGCCACCGCCAGAAACGAGAGCCAGAAACCGGCCGAATAGAGGGCAAAGGGATCCCAGAGGGTCAATACCACAAAGGCCCACAGCCAGATGCGCCAGGCAGGCCACTCTCGCCGGCTCCAGCGCAGCACACTCCACACCAGCACCATGATTAGGGCCCGCTCGGTGGCCACCGCAAATCCCGCCAATGCGCTGTAGACGGCGGCAAACAGCAGGGAGGTGATAATGGCGCCGCGCAGGCCAAACAGCCTGCCCAACCACCACCCGAGCACCGCCACCAGCGCGATGTGCTGCCCTGAAATCGCGATGATGTGAGTCAGGCCGCTGCCGCGAAACAGCTCCCACTGGGCATCCGTGATGCCGCTCTGCTCGCCAAAGGTGAGGGCGGCCAACAAGGGAGCATGATCAAGCGGGCGCCAACTCCCGGTCGCCTCGCCCAACCAGCGTTCGCGCCACCCCGCAGGTGCCTGTTGAATGTCGATCACCCGGCGCAAATTGCCGGTGGCGGTGATCCCCTTGCCCAGCAGCAGACGCCGCCCATCCAGCCCCGCCTCGTTGGCCAGACCGTGAGCCGGTTTCAACGAGGTCACCAGCGCGATCCGGCTGCCCACTGTCATGGCGGGCAATGCCTGATAGGCATTGACCCGGATCAGGGGCTCAGGTGTCACCGGTTGCTCGTCAAGGGTGCTCACCCGCAGCAACAGCCGGACAAATTTATCCCCCTCGGGCTCTGCACTTTGCAGCTGTGCGGTTATCATGTGGCTCGTCTGATCGCCCAATCGCTCCAGCCAGGCCAGTCGATAGGCAAGATTGGCCTGCATCCAGAGGATGCCGAGCAGGAGAAACAGCCACCGCCAGGCACGGCAATATGCAAGGGGGATCAGCAGGGACAGCAACAGGCCCCCCCATGCGAGTGAAGGTAACCATGGCCAGAGCAGTGAGGAGCTTGCCCCAAGGGCAAACGACAACAGACGCAGATCCATGGAGCAAGTATTTAGCAAGGTTTCAATATGCCCAAACGACTCATTAAACGCTGGATGCCCGATCAGCAAACCCTGAAAGAACACAAGCACTTGCGGCTGTTCGGCAAACTGCTGCTCGATGCAAACCTCTGGCACCTCAACCGCCGCTCGGCAGCCGGAGCATTTGCGGTGGGCCTCTTCATGGCCTGGGTGCCGCTCCCCTGCCAGATGCTGCTGGCCGCCGGTGGCGCCATCCTGTGCCGGGTCAATCTGCCGCTCTCGGTGGCGCTGGTCTGGCTCTCCAATCCCTTTACCATGCCGCCCCTGCTCTATGGCGCCTATCTGGTGGGTTGCCAGCTGCTGGGACATTCGGCGCAGCAGATTGAGATTGAGTTCACCTGGGAGTGGCTGGTCTCGGTACTGGGAACTGTCGCGCCGCCGCTGTTGCTGGGCTCGCTGATCCTGGCCCTTCTGAGTTCCCTCATCGGCTACACCCTGATCCGCACCTTCTGGCGGATCAGCACGGTGCGCCAGTGGCAAAAACGCAAGATGGCCCGCGCATGCTGAGTCGCTGGTTTGCCCGCTTCAAGCTCGATCCCGACACCCTGCGCCAGCAGAAGTGGTTTGCCCTGTTTGGTGAGCGACTGCTTGCCCCGGCCCTCTGGCAAGGGGGTACTCGCGCCCTGAGCGGCGCGGTAGCGGCCGGGATCTTCGCCTGCTGGTTCCCCATTCCGATGCACTCGCTCATCGCGGTCGGGCTGGCGCTGGCATTCAGCCTCAACCTACCGCTGGCGCTGCTGGCAGTCTGGTTCAACAATCCGCTGACCCTGCCATTCATGTATCTCTACGCCTATCGCACCGGCTGTCTGGTGTTGCACCAGACGCCGGAGCCTTTCCACCTTACCTGGACCCTCCACTGGCTGGAGCAGGAAGCGGCGACCCTGGTGCCTCCCTTCCTGCTCGGCAGCCTGCTGCTGGCGGTGCTCACAGCCCTGAGCGGCGGTGCCCTGACCGCGCTGCTGCTGCAACTGCGCAAACAGTGGCAAGACGCCCGCCACCGCTGAGCCGCCCTTCCCCTTGTTTGGCGATCAGCCGTTGGCGATCAAAAAAGCCCGTCACCTTGGTGACGGGCTTTTTCATTGCATAGTGCCGCATAGTGCCAGAGCGCAAGGCGATGCGATTACAGCACCTTGGCGATGGCCTCGCACAGAGGATCGATGTTGGCGCGGGTGATCCCGGCCACGCTGATCCGGCCGGAGCCGACGATGTAGATGGCAAACTCGCTCTTGAGCTGTTCAACCTGATCCTTGGAGAGACCGGAGAAGGAGAACATGCCGTTCTGCTCGCGGATAAAGCTGAAATCCTGGCTCACGCCGAGGGCAGCCAGCTTCTCTACCAGCAGTTCGCGCATCTCGCGAATACGCACCCGCATGGCAGCCACTTCTTCGACCCACTCGGCATAGAGAGCCGGATCGCTCACCACGGCGGTGACCACAGCGGCGCCGTGTGACGGCGGGTTGGAGTAGTTGGCACGGATCACGGTCTTGACCTGGGTAAAGGCCACATCGGCGATCTCTTTGGTCGCGCTGACCAGAGTGAACGCTCCGACCCGCTCGTTGTAAAGACCGAAGTTCTTGGAGAAGGAGCTAGCCACCAGCAGCTCGTCATGGCACTCGGCGAAGATACGCAGACCTTCGGCATCCTCTTCGATACCACGGGCAAAACCCTGATAGGCGAAGTCAAACAGCGGCAACCAGCCGGCGGCAGCACTCTGCTTGGCCAGGGCACGCCACTGTTCGGCTGTGGGATCGATACCGGTCGGGTTGTGGCAGCAGCCGTGCAGCAGCACCAGCTCACCCGGCTGCACTTCGGCCAGCGAAGCCTGCATGGCGGCAAAGTCGAGACCCTTGGTGGCTGCGTCGTAGTACTTGTACCACTTGACGGTCAGGCCCGCGGCCTGGAATACGCTAACGTGGTTGGCCCAGGTGGGATCGGAGATCCAGATGGTCTTGGCCAGACCGTTGCGCACCACGAATTCGGCCGCGATACGCAGGGCACCGGTACCGCCCGGCGCTTGAGCGGTCTTGGCGCGGCCGCTGGCAACCAGCGCAGAATGCTGCCCGAACAGCAGTTGCTGCACGATGCGGCCATATTCGATATTGCCTTCAATACCGAGGTAGTTCTTGCTCTTCTCGTCGGTCAGCAGCTTCTGCTCGGCTTTCTTGACGCAATGAAGAATGGGGGTGGCACCGGACTCGTCCTTGTAGATCCCTACGCCCAGATTGATCTTGTGGCTGCGAGAGTCAGCGCGGAAGGCTTCGGTCAGGCCCAGGATCGGATCCGCTGGGGCGGCAACAACCTTTTCAAACATGGTATTCCCTGTATTCCGTTGAGTTCGTTGGGTGGCAAAGCGGCTTGATAAACAAAAGCGCTCATCTGGCGAGCGCTTCGTCAACTCTTTATATCACCGCGTTCAATGAGGGAAAACCGCTTTTTGGCTCGCTTTCAGGCCAATTTCAACCAACGGCATGCCACGCTGGCGCCAGCGCGCACACCTCGGCCGACAAGCAACCATTGGACTCAACCAAACCGCTACAAACTGCTAACAATGACTTGGGGATCCTGCTCGGTTCCCAGGGCCGAGCCTCAGTCAAAGGTTGGGTATACGCGCTGAGGATCGGGGCCAGATCACGGGGCAACCACCAGCTGGCCGGACGACCCAGCCGCTGGGCCAGCGCCTGCAGTCGATCCACCCCAGCAGGGTCGAGGGCTGTGAGATGGCTCCACAGCACATTGGGGGGCAAGGCGGCCACTACCTGCTGCAAGGCAAGAGGAGCCGATGGGGGGGCCCACACCAGCAAGGTACCCGTATCAAGGGGCAGTTCGGCAAAGGCGCCGACGCTGTCGGTGGTGATCACCCGCTCGATATTCCCCTCCCCCCACAGGATCTTGCCAAGACCCGCCAGAGTGCGCTCGGGCAGGGCCACCTCCCCCAGTGCCTGCAACCAGGGGGCAGCATCGAGCAGGGTGCCACCGCTGAAAAAGAGGCTGAACGGCTGGGCTGCGCGCAAGCGCAACAGCTGATCGGCACAGAGCCGGATCCCCTTGTCCTCAAAATCGATCTGCTCGTTGGGGGTAAAGTTCACCTCTGACTTGCGATAGAGCGCCGCCAGCACCCGCTCGTTGACCTGCTCACCCAATTGCCAACCCTGAGCATGCAACCACTCCTCGGGCTCGGGGGGGGCGGTGGCGATCTCGACCAGCATAAGCTCGCGGGTGAGATAGCGCCGTCCGGCCGGGGTGAGCTCATAGCTGTGGCTGCCATGGGCGAGCAACAGCTGGTTATCCTTGAGCAGGCCCACCAGCGGTTGCCATTGGCGGCCACGGATCACCACAGGCGAGTGGCTCAGCAACTGCTGCGCCAGCGCCCGCCATTCGGGGTGACTAAAGTCGATCAATTACAATCCATCCCTGTCAGTGCTCAATCGGATAAACAGCCTGAAAAGGTACCGTTACCGGCCGATGACGCCAAGCCTCCCGCACCAATTACGTGACCTTGCTCCCTGCAATTTTCCCCAAACGGAAGAGCCCACCGTGGGGTGGGCTCTTCCTTGGATAACACTCGACGCTTATTCGACGTTGAGGCGCAGCTCGGCGTCGTGCCAACCCAGTGGCAGGGTCAGCAGCTGATCGATCAGCTCCCGGCGATCGGATTTCTCCAGATAGGCGAGATAGAGCGGACGGCTCAGCGGCTGGCCCCCCTCCACCAGATGGAGCGCCCCTTTCTCGAGGAAGGGGCTGACCATCCGCCGTGGCAGGTAGGCTGCACCACCGTTGGCCAACACGAATTGCAACGCCATGCTGGCGGAGCTGGAGTGCAGCACTGGAGTCTTTTGCAGGCTCTGCAAGCGGCTGGGTTGCGGCTCGAAGCTGGTGCCCCAATCGAGGTGGATGTGCGGCATCTGCATCAGGTTGTCGGCATTGGCGGCCGGATCCCGGCTCACCAGCTCGAACACCAGCTCACCGATGGGATGCAGGGCGATCTCGTCGATCTTGGTGGGCTCGGAGAGCAGGGCCAGATCGAGGGAGCGCTCCAGCAACTGGCGGCAGAGGTGTTCGCGGGAAGCTGTTTCCAGCCGTACCGCCAAACCGGGCGCCAGCGCGTAGATGTGATTGAGCCAGTCGTTGAAATCGAGCTCCCAGAACACCGCAGGCGCGCCGATGGCCAACTGCTGGCTGAATCCCGGCGAGAGCGCCACATCCTGCTTGGCACGACCGAGGGTGTGCAAGATAGCGTCTGCATAGGGCAGCAGACGCTCACCGGAGGCGGTCAGGCGGATATTGTTGCGATGACGGGCAAACAGACTGACACCCAGTTGCTGCTCTAGCTGGCGGATCCGGAAACTCACCGCCGACTGGGTCAGGTAGAGATTTTCAGCAGCCCGGCCAAAGTGCCGGGTCTTGCTGACCTCGATAAAGGTCCGAAGCAGCTCGGTATCCATTAATCGATGGACTCGTCACTGCCACCACCGCTGCCACCACCGACATCAAAGCTGGCACCACCGCTGCTCTCTTCGCTGGCACCGCCAACGACGGTGCAGAGGCGATGAACGCGCTTGGGACCGATCACCTTGAGGTATTTGAACCACACCTTGGCATGGGGGTTGGCACCGGCCGCGCCGGATTTGACCTGCTCGACGAAGGCGGACTCGACATCGTCACGGGGAGTCAGATTGCCCTGATAGAGAGCCAGCATGGCGGTACCATACTTTTCCAGACTGTCCGCTTCGGCCACAGTGAATTCACCACTGCGACGCAGGCCACGGGGAAAATGTTTGAAGTCGTTGAAACGCTTGTCTGATTCGAAGCTCATAGTGCTCTTTTTCTGGTTAGTTTGACCTTTGCGGGCAAGTATCATCAGGCCATCGCCGAGTGCAAAATCAATTTTCTCACTATCTTAATAAATATCTTTTATCGAAGTCACTTTGCCCCATAGCTGGCGCCGATTTTGTGGCAGAGCACACAAAAATCGTTGATAAATAATAAACTTATGTAAACGTACAGCCCGATTTCACGTCATATCCCGGGCAATTCAGGTAAAAATAAAGCGCCGAACGGCGCTTTATTTGTCACATCAGATGAACCAGCTGAACCCTGGGTTCAAACATGCTTACTCAATCATGGCCGGTTGGGCCAGGTTGTCGGCACGCCACAGGCGGTAGCGCACTTCATACTCCTGCGGCACGTAGATAACGAACGGCAGCTTGGAGTTGTAGTTCACGAAGAAGCCCTGACCGTAGATCTGGACGAAGGTCTCTTTCTGCTGAGCATCCGGGCAAGCCATCAGGGTGGTGATGGGGTCGGAGACCTTGCCCAGTTGCAGATAGTTGTAGCCCCAGCCCTTGACGCTGTGCTGTTCCAGGTTGCCGGCAAAACGCGGTACGTTGCAGTCAACCATCATCTTTTTACCGACCTGCAGCTCGACCATCATGTCGGATTCTTTCTCGACTTCTGGCAGGCGGATCACCACACGTTCCTGATTCACGTCAGCGGCTGGGAACATGCTGATATCAAATTTTTTCGGCTCGGCGGCGAAGGCATGGCCACCCAACAACAAGGCGCCCAGCAGGCTAAAACGCAATACGGCTTTCATCTGTACCTCATGGGGTTGGTTCAACGCCGCTAGACTAACCGCTCCGCCGATTTCATGCCAGCGATCTGCTACGTAAAAAGTGCGTAAAATGATGCAGATCCGGCACACCATGACGTGATCTGGCTATTTTCTGACAGGGCGCACACTCCCGTTGCGGGAACCTCCAACAAAAAGCGAGGCCAACTGGCCTCGCTACACATTCAAATGACACCACTTCGCTATTTAGCCGCCCCTTCATGGGCCTTGATCACGGCTACCGCCTTATCGGGGAAGTCGCTGAACACCCCGTCCACATCGGCCTGATAGAGGAAGATGTTGAGCAGATCGGTGAAGTCCTTGGCATAAGCCGGGATCTGCCCCTCATCCTGACGGAAGGTATAAGGATGCACCTTGAGACCCGCCGCGTGGGCCTCTTTCACCATGCCGGTGAAGACCGGCTTGCCCAGGGTGCCCGGCTCGGTGACGATCATCGGCTTCCACGGGCCAATTCCTTCGGCATAGCTGGCGATGGTTTTCATCGCCCCCGGCTGGTACATCCAGTCATAGTTGTAGGGGGTCGCCTTGCCCTTGGCGTCGTAGACCATGGTCTCGTTCCAGTCGGTCTCGGCCATCAACTGCACCAGTTTCAGATCCATCCCTAAGGCAGGCATCAGCTCGCTGTTGATGCGCTTGAGTTCATCGGCATCGAAGCACTGCAGATAGACCTTGTCATCCTTCTCTGTGTAGCCGTACTCCTTGAGCACCTTCAGCACCGCCTTGGAGATATCCTTGCCTTCGTGGCGGAACAGCCAGGGAGCTTTGATCTCCGGGTAGATCCCGATGTTTTTGCCGGTGCTCTTGTTGAGCCCCTGGATCATCTCGATCTCCTCCTGGAAGGTGTGGATCTTGAAGTTCGACTTCCAGAGCGGGAAGCGGGCCGGATAGACCGGTACTTGCTTGCCATCCACCAGCTGGAACGGCTCGGTCATGCGCAGGGAGCGCACTTCATCCAGGGTGAAATCCACCACATAGTAACGGCCGTCCGGGCGGGCACGACCGGGGAAACGCTCGGCCACATCGGTGATGCCATCGAGGAAGTGATCGTGCATCACCACCAGCTGGTCATCCTTGGTCATTACCAGATCCTGCTCCAGATAGTCAGCCCCCATGCCATAGGCCAGCGCCTTGGACTCCAGAGTATGCTCGGGCAGGTAACCGGAGGCGCCACGGTGGGCAATCACCACCTTGCCTTCATCGGCAGCAAACACAGGTAATGAGAGGGATGCCCCAAGGCTCAGGGCGATGAGGGAAACGGCGAGTTTTTTCATAGGTGAGGCTCTTTATTATTGTGTGTAGGTAATTGTTCTATCTGAGGTTTGTTGCATATTTACGGTAGAACGCGGTGGGCAGCAGCGCACTGCCCACCGTCACACATCAGCTCGCCTTGCGCAGAGCGTGATGATATTGGTCGAGCCAGATGTGCAGCATCTGCTGCTCTGACTCGTTCAGGCGCAGCCCCAGCTTGCTGCGGCGCCAGAGGATATCGTCCAGTGAACAGGCCCACTCCCGCTCGATGA
Source organism: Aeromonas sp. QDB11 (assembly GCF_027705265.1). Lineage (NCBI taxonomy): Bacteria > Pseudomonadati > Pseudomonadota > Gammaproteobacteria > Aeromonadales > Aeromonadaceae > Aeromonas > Aeromonas sp. QDB11. The sequence goes on from NZ_JAPDBM010000061.1 coordinate 25,901, forward strand.
GATAGCGCACTTCCGACTCGTAGAGACCGCCACCGAAGTGAATGCCGCGATCCTCTTTCAGCCAGAGACGGGCATGGGCGCCATAGGCCTCGGCAATGCGCAGGGCGCTGCGATCGTTGAGCCAGTCAAACTCCAGCGCAAAGGCGCGGGCCAGCTCGCGCACCGAGCAGTCGAACTCGCCACCGGGCAGCCGGCTGGTCGCCGTCCAGTCATCCCCCATCTGGCTGAACCAGGGCTTGAGCTTGTTGCAGGCGGCCTGCGCCAGCTTGCGATAGGTGGTGAGCTTGCCGCCAAATACCGAGAGCAGCGGCGCACCGTCGGATTCACCCGACAGTTCAAGGGTGTAGTCGCGGGTCACCGCCTGCGGTGAATCGGATTCGTCATCGCAAAGCGGACGCACCCCGGCATAGGTCCAGATCACATCTTTCGGGGCGATCTGGCGAGTAAAGTGGGCGTTGACCACCTTGCACAGATAATTGATCTCGGCCTCGCTGATCTTGGCCTCGCGCGGGCTGCCGTGGTGCTCCACGTCGGTGGTGCCGATCAGCGAATAGTCCTGCTGATAAGGGATGACGAAGACGATGCGGTTGTCCTCGTTTTGCAGGATATAGGCCTCTTCGCGCTCATGGATGCGCGGCACTATCATGTGGCTGCCTTTAATAAGGCGAATGCCACGAGGGGATTTCTCGTTCAGGCTCTCGTCATAGAAGGTCTTGACCCAGGGGCCCGCCGCATTGACCAGACCACGGCAGGTGACGGTGAACTGCTCGCCCCCTTCCCGCTCCAGCGTGAGCGTCCAGTGTTTGGATCCGCGCACCGCCTTGATGCAGCCGGTGCGGGTCTGCACATCGGCGCCCTTGTCACGGGCCATCATGGCGTTGAGCACCACCAGCCGGGCGTCGTCAACCCAGGCATCGGAATATTCAAACCCCTTGTTGATCCCTGTGGTCAAGCCATCTTGCGGCAGGAAGCGCACGCCGCAGCTCCCCTTGAGCTTGTCGCGCTTGGCCAGATTGTCATACAGGAACAGGCCTGCGCGGATCATCCAGGCCGGACGCAAATGCGGGCGGTGTGGCAGGCGAAAACGCATCGGACGGGCGATGTGAGGCGCCATACCGAGCAGCACCTCCCGCTCCGCCAGCGCCTCTTTCACCAGCCGGAATTCATAATGTTCGAGATAGCGCAAACCGCCGTGGATCAGCTTGCTGGAGTTGGAGGAGGTGGCAGAGGCGAGATCTTGCGCCTCAAACAGGGCAACTTTCAGACCCCGTCCTGCCGCATCGGCTGCGATGCCGACCCCGTTGATGCCGCCACCGACGACGACCAGATCATAATGTTCGCTCATGTTCACCTACTTTCATTTTTATGATTGCTATAACAGCAATGTTTGATTTCGCTCATTTTAGAACATGAAAATACAACAAACGAACATTTTATGGCGAAAGTGTGATCGCCACAGCCCGCCAGAGGGGGCAAAAGTGGTACAGCAGGTGAGCGACAGAGATCAGGCTAAAACTGGCGAGTGAATAGCCAAAACAGCCAGGTTAGAGAGTTATTTTGGCAATACCCATAAAGGGGTGAAATGAACGAAAAAATGGGGGCAGGAAAAGAAAGGAGGCCGCCCAAACGGGCGACCGGCACAGCCTTGGCCTCTTCAGCCGTCAGCAGATGTGGCAGGCGATCTGGTGTTGCGCCATCAATCGCGTCAGCTTTTCCGGTGGCTCCTGATCGGTAAAGAGGGCGTGGATCTGGTTGAGATTGCCCAGATTGACCATGGCATTGCGACCGAACTTGGTGTGATCGGCGGCCAGGAACACCTGACGGGAGTGAGCGATGATGGCCTGGGCGATCTTCACCTCGTGATAGTCGAAATCGAGCAGGGAGCCGTCGTTGTCGATCCCCGAAATCCCGATGACGCCATAGTCCATGCGAAACTGACCGATAAAGTCGCGGGTCGCCTCCCCCACGATGCCGCCATCGCGGTTGCGGATCTCGCCACCGGCGATGATGACGGTGAAGTCATCCTTGGCCGTCAGGATGCTGGCCACGTTGAGGTTGTTGGTGACGATGCGCAGCTCGCGGTGATCGAGCAGGGCGCGGGCAATCGCCTCGGTGGTTGTACCTATGTCGATAAAGAGCGATGAACCGTCGGGAATATTGGCCGCCACCTCGCGGGCGATGCGCTCTTTCTCCTTGAGTTGCATCACTTTACGGGCGCTGTAGGCGGTATTGACGGTACTCGAATGCAGGGAGGCACCGCCATGATGGCGCCGGATCTTGTTCTGTTCGGCGAGATCGTTCAGATCCCGGCGAATGGTCTGGGGGCTGACGTCAAAGTGGGTCACCAGATCGTCGGTCGAGACAAATCCCTGCCGCGTCAGGACGTCCAGGATCTCCAGATGTCGTTGGGTTTGCTTCACGCTTGCACTCCGATGATGAAACGAAAAAAGGCCCCGGCAGATGCGGGGCCTTTTGGCAGTTTACCTGATCCCCTTTGGGATCAATAAGCTGACGATCACGTTTTATGCCTTATTGGCAGCCGCTTTCTTGGCTGCAACGGCAATGTTCTCGTGTTTGAGGGTCATCGCCAGCAGGATGATGGAGAGCACGCACGATACGGTCAGCACCATGAAGCCGCCATCCCAACCGAAGTGGTCAACGGTATAACCCAGCATGGCGTTGGCTGCCACGGCGCCGCCCAGATAACCGAACAGACCGGTGAAACCTGCCGCAGTACCGGCTGCTTTCTTCGGTGCCAGCTCAAGAGCATAGAGGCCGATCAGCATGACAGGGCCGTAGATCAGGAAGCCGATAGCCACCAGTGCCATCATGTCGACGGTCGGGTTGCCGGCCGGGTTGAACCAGTAAACCCTTAGAGATCCCCTCATTTTTAGAGACTCAAATAATTCCAAGTGTGCGGCTATATAAACGGTGTTGCTTCAGGTAGT
>NZ_JAPDBM010000062.1:0-28249 GCF_027705265.1 Aeromonas sp. QDB11
GACAACAAGCCAGCCTTGAATCTTACATCCGAAGAGCAAGCCGTGATAATGCTGGCTTAAACCGATCTCAGGTTAAGAAGGAACGAAACGGCATAGGGACTCCCTGTCAGGTACGCATCAAGATATGGGCCTGCGGCGGGGCAACCTTCAGAAGTAACGCCCTTCACACCACAGCAATCTAGCCATCCAAACGGCTATTTTAATTACCATAACAGAGCCATCCACCGCCGCCAAGCAATAAACCACTGGCCCACCCCCACCTCATCACCCTTGCTGTCTCATCCGAACGCATATCAGCGCACACGTTGGCACACACCCCCATGCCGTTTATTTCCAAGAGCGCACGATGACGCCTTCGGGATTGCCCCGAATCGGGATGGCTGCGGCGAAGGAGAGTTACAAGAGAGTGAATTACAGATAAAAAGATCAGTAATGAGCGGTGAGAAACATTCTCAATAGAACACATAATCAGCGTCATTGGAATACCTACCACAAACTAGATCGGATTTCTTTGAACCTCGTTGCGCTTTTTAAAAATGGCTCTTTTTGAACCCCTATCACCCGTGTATAGATTTCCGTCGCACCCAGGATGGTGCGATCCAAGATGGAGTTTAAAAATAATGAAGCAAACATCGTTAGCACTGGCGATCACAGCACTGCTGTCGAGCCTGCCCAGTGCGCTCGTTCAGGCAAATGAAGGTTGTGCGCCGCTCACCGGCAAGGAGAGCGGCGTGGATATCGGACGCAGCAGCACCGAGCGCTGCCTGCCAGGTACCAATCCCCTGCAGGATCAGCAGTGGTATCTGCTCAACAGCGGGCAGGATGGGTTCAGCGCCCGTGGCGGCGTAGCGGGCAATGATCTCAACCTCTGGTGGGCTCATCGCACCGGCGTGCTGGGTCAGGGTGTTAATGTGGCCGTCGTGGATGATGGTCTGGCCATCGCCCACCCGGATCTGGCGGACAACGTGCGTCCGGGCTCGAAAAACGTGGTGACCGGCAGCGATGATCCGACCCCGACCGATCCGGATACGGCGCATGGCACCTCGGTCTCCGGCATTATTGCGGCGGTAGACAACGCCATTGGTACCAAGGGGATCGCCCCGCGAGCCCAGTTGCAGGGGTTCAACCTGCTGGATGACAACAGCCAGCAACTACAGAAGGATTGGCTCTACGCCCTTGGCGACAGCGATGCCAGCCGCGACAACCGGGTGTTCAACCAGAGCTACGGCATGAGTGTGGTGGATCCCCGCTCTGCCAACTCTCTGGATCAATCCCAGCTCGACCGCCTGTTTGAACAGCAGACCCTCAAGGCGCAGGGCGCGGCCTATATCAAGGCCGCCGGCAACGGCTTCAACAAGATAGCGGCGGGCGGCTATGTGCTTAACCGCACCGGCAATGGTCCCAAATTGCCGTTTGAAAACAGCAACCTCGATCCCTCCAACAGCAACTTCTGGAACTTGGTGGTGAGCGCCCTCAACGCCAACGGGACCAGATCTTCCTACTCCAGCGTCGGCAGCAACGTCTTCCTGAGCGCCACCGGTGGCGAGTACGGTACCGACTCGCCGGCGATGGTCACCACGGATCTGCCCGGCTGCGACATGGGCTACAACCGCACCAATGATCCCAGCACCAACCGGCTGCACGGCAATCCGCAACTGGATGCCAGCTGCGACTACAACGGCGTGATGAACGGCACCTCCTCCGCCACCCCCAGCACCTCCGGCGCCATGGCACTGCTGATGTCCGCCTACCCGGACTTGCCGGTGCGGGACCTGCGGGATCTGCTGGCGCGCAGTGCGACCCGGGTCGATGCCACACATAAACCTGTGATGGTCAGCTACACCAGCAGCAGCGGCAAGGTGCGCGACGTGAAAGGGTTGGAAGGGTGGGAGCGCAATGCCGCCGGCATGTGGTTCAGCCCGACTTACGGCTTTGGCCTGATCGACGTCAACAAGGCCCTTGAGCTGGCAGCCAATCACCAGCCGCTGCCCCCGCTGGTGCAGCTGCCGTGGCAGAAGATCAATGTCACCGGCAGTACCGCCGCCATTGCGGATGTGGGCAACAGCCCGACCAGCTCAACAACCCGCATCGCGACACCATTGACGGTGGAAGCGGTTCAGGTGATGGTGAGCCTGGATCATCAGCGCCTGCCCGATCTGCTGATTGAGCTGGTCTCCCCCTCCGGCACCCGCAGCATCCTGCTGAGCCCCTTCAACAGCCTGGTCGGCCAATCTCTCGACCAACAGCAGCTGGGCTTTGTGCGAACCAAGGGATTGCGCGACATGCGCCTGCTCTCCCACAAGTTCTACGGTGAAGCGGCCGAGGGCGACTGGCGACTGGAGGTAACCGACGTTGCCAACGGTACCCGCCAGGTCTCGCTGCTCAATCGCGAAACCGGGGAGCGTACCACCCTGATCGAGCGCAACAATCGCCAACCGGGCAAGCTGATCTCATGGTCCCTGCGGGTCCTGGGTCACGATGCCAACCGCAGCTAACACGCTAGGAGTATTACCATGAACAAACCTGTTACCTTGCTTCTGGCAACCCTGCTGGCCCCCCTCTCGGGACAGCTCTGCGCCGAGGAGTCGGTCACCATGGATGGCAAGCAGTACAGCACCATAGAGGTGAACGGCCAGACCTACCTCATTCCTGACAACGGCAGCAAGAAGCGGGTCGCCCGCAGTCTTGATGGCAAGGCCCCGCAGCAGACCCTGCGCCGCGGCGACGTGTTGATGCAAGGGGCCGCCAGCCCCGAGCTCACCGTCAGCGGTACCTTGCTGGTTGAAGCTGACGATGCCAGCGCCAAAGCACTGGCAAGCCGCCACGGCCTGAGCTTCAAGCAGATCAGTGGCGGTATCGCCCTGCTGGAGGCCAAACCGGGCACCGATCTCAACGCCATCGCCACCAAGCTCAAGAGCGAAGGGGTGAATGTGCAGATCGAGCTGTCGGGGGCCGAACAGCAGCCGAAATAGTCCACGTCACACAGATAACAAAGGGGGCCATCATGGCCCCCTTTCTGTTCAGCTCATTTTGGCAGTGGCTTACTTGGCACCATGCTGCTCCGCCAGATAGAGCCAGGTATCGACCACGGTATCCGGATTGAGGGATAGTGAATCAATCCCCTGCTCCACCAGCCAGGCGGCGAAGTCCGGGTGATCAGATGGGCCTTGGCCGCAGATCCCCACATACTTGCCCGCCTTGCGCGCGGCCTGAATGGCCATCGACAGCAGCGCCTTGACCGCCTCGTTGCGCTCGTCGAACAGGTGAGCAATCAGCCCGGAATCCCTGTCCAGCCCAAGGGTGAGCTGGGTCATGTCGTTGGAGCCGATGGAGAAGCCGTCCACGTGCTCAAGGAACTTGTCCGCCAGCAGGGCATTGCTCGGGATCTCGCACATCATGATCACCTTGAGCCCCCGCTCGCCGCGGCGCAGGCCGTTTTCGGCCAGGATCTCGATCACCTGCTCCACCTCACCCACTGTGCGCACGAAGGGGATCATCACCTCGACGTTGGTCAGCCCCATCACATCACGCACCCGCTTGATCGCCTCGCACTCGAGGGCAAAACAGGGGCGGAAGCTGTCGGCGATGTAGCGGGACGCGCCACGAAAACCGATCATCGGGTTCTCCTCGTGGGGCTCGTAGCCACGACCGCCCACCAGATTGGCGTACTCGTTGGACTTGAAGTCCGACATCCGCACGATCACCCGCTCCGGCCAGAACGCCGCCCCCAGAGTGGCGATCCCCTCGGTCAGCTTGGCCACGTAGAACTCCCGCGGGCTGTCGTAACCGGCGATCATCTTGGCGATGGTGGCCTGCAGCTCTGGCGTTTGCTGGTCAAACTCCAGCAGCGCCTTGGGGTGCACCCCGATCATCCGGTTGATGATGAACTCCAGGCGCGCCAACCCTACGCCAGCGTTGGGCAACTGGGCAAAGTCAAAGGCCCGGTCCGGGTTGCCGACGTTCATCATGATCTTGATGGGCAACCGTGGCATGTTGCCCACCTCGGTCACCGCCACGTCGAAGTCCAGCTCGCCGTCATAGATAAAACCGGTATCCCCTTCCGCGCAGGAGACAGTGATCCGCTGACCCGGCTGAATATGGTCGGTGGCGTTGCCACAACCCACCACCGCCGGAATACCCAGCTCGCGGGCGATAATGGCAGCGTGACAGGTGCGGCCGCCCCGGTTGGTGACGATGGCGGAGGCCCGCTTCATAATGGGCTCCCAGTCCGGGTCGGTCATGTCGGTCACCAACACATCGCCGGGCTGTACCTCGTCCATCTGGCTGATGGAGGAGATAACCCGCGCCGGGCCTGCGCCAATCTTGTGGCCGATGGCGCGCCCTTCGATCAGCACTTTGCCCGACTGCTTGAGGGCAAAACGCTCGAGGGTGTTGGCCTCCTGACGGCTGCGCACGGTTTCCGGGCGCGCCTGCACGATGTAGAGCTGGCCATCCTGCCCATCCTTGGCCCACTCGATATCCATCGGGCGGCCATAGTGCTGCTCGATGATAAGGGCCTGTTTCGCCAGCGCCATTACCTCCTCATCGGTGATGCAGAAGCGGCTGCGCTCGGCCTCATCGGTGTCGACAATCTTCACCTGACGGCCGTGACCGGCATCGTCCGAGTAGGTCATCTTGATTAACTTGGAGCCGAGGGTCTTGCGCACCACCGCCGGGCGGCCGCCCTTGAGGGTCGGCTTGTGCACATAGAACTCGTCCGGATTGACGGCCCCCTGCACCACCATCTCCCCCAGCCCCTGACTGCCGGTGATAAAGACCACGTCGTTGAAGCCCGACTCGGTATCCAGGGTAAACATCACGCCGGAGGCGGCCAGATCCGAGCGCACCATCCGCTGCACCCCGGCCGAGAGAGCAACCCCCTTGTGGTCATAGCCCTGATGCACCCGATAGGAGATGGCGCGATCGTTGAACAGAGAAGCAAACACATGCTTGACCGCCGTCATGACGGCATCGATGCCACGTACGTTGAGGAAGGTCTCCTGCTGACCGGCAAAGGAGGCATCCGGCATATCCTCGGCGGTGGCAGAGGAGCGCACCGCAAACGAGGCACTCATGCCATCACCCAAGCCTGCACTCAACTTCTCATAGGCCACCCGGATCGCCTGCTCCAGCTCGGGCTGGAACGGGGCTTCGATCACCCAGTCGCGGATCTGCTGACCGGCCCGGTTGAGGGCGGCGATATCGTCCACGTCCAGATTGTCGAGCAGATGGTGGATCTTGCCGTTGAGGCCGCTTGACTCCAGAAACTCGTTAAACGCAAAGGCGGTGGTGGCAAAGCCCCCCGGCACGGATACACCGGCGCCAGAGAGGTTGCTGATCATCTCGCCAAGGGATGCGTTCTTGCCGCCAACTCGTTCTACGTCCTGCATTCCGAGTTGTTCGTACCAGAGCACGTACTGTTGCACTTGGATGTCTCCAGATTGGTGGGCACCGATGCCATAGCACCTCGTGCGCCCGATTTAATCGATGAGGTTATGGGTAAGTCAGGTGCGTTATTGTCTGTTTCTTTGGTTGCCAACGACCATGAAAACGTTTTCTACTGATTTTCAAAAAAATCCCCGAACAAGGGTTGGGGATGGTCGAACGACCGGAACATTCTACAATGGCGACACAAAAAGATAACGATTCAGGTTTGCAAGCCACTTCACAACTTGGGCACAGCAGACCGGTTGACAAAACTGGTATGGTTTCGAGGGATACTTCTCACCCTTTACCCCATGCGGCCCTATACGCCGGTATCACAGGAGCCCCACGTGCACACCGTATTTTATGTTTCAGACGGCACCGCCATCACCGCCGAAGTGTTCGGCCACGCGGTACTGAGCCAGTTTCCGCTGGCCTTCGAGCAGATCACTATCCCCTTTGTGGAGACACTGGAGAAGGCGCGTCAGGTGCGGATGCGGATCGACGAGCAGTTCCGCCAGACCGGGGTACGCCCCATCCTGTTTCACACCATCGTCGACCCGCTGGTACGGGAAGAGGTGCTCAAATCGGAAACGTGCGGCCATGACTTTCTCAATACCTTCGTCAGCCCGCTGGAACAGGAGTTGGGGGTGAAAGCCGAGCCTCGCCTCCACCGCACCCACGGCATGGAGAATCGCAAGCTCTATGACGATCGCATCGAGGCGGTCAACTTTGCGCTGGCCAACGACGATGGCATCACCACTAAGGAGTACGACGAGGCGGACATCATCCTGATCGGGGTCTCCCGCTGCGGCAAGACCCCCACCAGCCTCTATCTCGCGCTACAGTTCGGCATTCGCGCCGCCAACTACCCCTTTATCGAGCAGGATATGGAGATGCTGGAGCTGCCCGCCCCCCTCAAGGCCAACCGTCACAAGCTGTTTGGCCTCACCATTGCGCCGCAGCGGCTGCACGAGATCCGCAACCAGCGCCGCGCCAACAGCCGCTACTCCTCCATCGAGCAGTGCGAGCAGGAGCTGGCCTGCGTGGAGCGGCTGTTTCGCCAGGAGGCGATCCGCTTCCTCGATACCAGCTCCCACTCGGTGGAGGAGATCAGCGCCAAGGTCCTCGAGGCGACCGGCCTGCGCCGCCAGCTCTGTTAAGCCAGCTTGACAGCTACCGGCATCAACAAAAGATAAAAATCACACATCCGTTGTAAAAGTCAGGCGCTGTGAACTGTCATTTTGATGAATAACAGTGAAAAGCGTGGATGAAAAAGGGATAAGCACCACAAATGCTTATCCCTTCTCTTGCCAACCTTGTCGTTGCGCTCTGGTCACCTGCCGCCCGTTAACCGCCGTTCTGTTCCGCTCTGCTCTACTGTGCTCTGCTCTGCTCTGCGCACAGCCAGAGTTAACTAACGATTGAGCTCAGGGTTGTTCATCAACCGGGCATAGAAGGCCAGCAAGCCGTGGCGCAGACGAACCCGCTCTGCCAACCAGCCTCCAGCAAGCGCCCCCGTCACCCCGCCAACCAGCAGCAGCGACTGCCAGTAGTACAGCAACCCCTGGTCACCGAGCAACAGCCAGCCCAGCTGCATGGTGGCGGCCACCAGCAACAGCAGCGGACTGGCGGCAATCCCTAACCAGAGCGCCACCAACACTCCCCGGCCAACCCCTTGTTGCAGCACGCCTTCGCGTTCCCTGTGCTCCAACTCCCTGCACTCTTCCTTGCATTCTTCCCTGCACTCTCGCTTGTTTGGCATCATTTGCATCCACCTATGACTCAGCACCACAAAAGCTCACCGATAGCGCCTAATGTCAACAAAACAGAATTCGATTGCACAAACATCAACCAAAAAACTACCAGCAAGCATCTTCAGGTCATGAAAAAGCTGCCATTGGTACAAAATACGGCCATTAGAGATGGAAAACAGGTGCATTCATGGCGGATTATCACTATTCTGCTTCGGTTGCCAGCCAATGACAAAAATTGAAAATGGCGAATCGTAACGAAATAAATACAGCTTTCGTCAGGTTTTGGCTACGCACTGCGGCCTGCTCAGGATGAGCCCAATACCGGCAAGAGACAACAGAGACGTAAGGACAGATCCATGGATTTGAAACAAGACGGTGAGGAGCTGAAGCGCGGCCTTAAAAACCGCCACATTCAGTTGATTGCTTTGGGCGGCGCCATCGGCACTGGCCTCTTTCTGGGCATTGCCCAAACCATCAAGATGGCAGGCCCCTCGGTCCTGCTGGGCTACGCTATCGGCGGCTTTATCGCCTTCCTGATCATGCGCCAGCTCGGTGAAATGGTGGTGGAAGAGCCGGTAGCCGGTTCATTCAGCCACTTTGCCTACAAATACTGGGGCGAGTTTGCCGGTTTTGCGTCCGGCTGGAACTACTGGGTGCTCTACGTGCTGGTGAGCATGGCCGAGCTGACCGCGGTGGGCATCTATGTCCAGTACTGGTGGCCAGAGATCCCGACCTGGATGTCGGCAGCCTTCTTCTTCGTGCTGATCAACGCCATCAACCTCTCCAACGTCAAAGCGTTTGGCGAGATGGAGTTCTGGTTCGCCATCATCAAGGTGGTCGCCATCATCGGCATGATTGGCTTCGGTGGCTATCTGCTCATCTCTGGCACCGGTGGCCCCGAGGCGAGTGTCACCAACCTGTGGGCACAAGGGGGCTTCTTCCCCAACGGCATCAGCGGTCTGGTGATGGCGATGGCGGTGATCATGTTCTCCTTCGGCGGTCTGGAGCTGGTGGGCATTACCGCCGCGGAAGCGGACAACCCCGAGAAGAGCATTCCCAAGGCCACCAATCAGGTGATCTACCGCATCCTCATCTTCTACATCGGCGCCCTGGCGATTCTGATGTCCCTCTACCCCTGGGGTAAAGTGGTGGAAGGCGGCAGCCCGTTCGTGATGATCTTTCACGCTCTGGACAGCAATCTGGTCGCCACTGTACTCAACATCGTGGTGTTGACGGCAGCACTGTCGGTCTACAACAGCTGTGTCTACTGCAACAGCCGGATGCTGTTCGGTCTGGCCAAACAGGGCAACGGCCCGAAAGCGCTGCTCAAGACCAACAAGAGTGGCGTACCGCTGGTTGCCCTCTCGGTCTCGGCGATCGCCACCCTGCTCTGCGTGCTGATCAACTACCTGATGCCGGGCAAGGCGTTTGGCCTGCTGATGGCGCTGGTGGTCTCCGCACTGGTGATCAACTGGGCGATGATCAGCCTCGCGCACCTCAAGTTCCGCAAGGCCAAGGTCACAGAAGGTGTCCAGCCCAAGTTCAAGGCGTTCTGGTACCCCTTCGGCAACTACCTCTGCCTCGCTTTCATGGCCGGTATTCTGGTGATCATGTATATGACCCCCGATTTCCGCATCTCGGTCGAACTGATCCCCGCCTGGCTGGTGGTACTGGGCATTGGCTTTGTCATCAAGCGCAAAGGGCAAGCCCAAAGCAAGGTTGCAGCCAATCTGGGTTAATGCCCGCAGCTAGCGACATCAATGCAAACGCCGATCGGATGATCGGCGTTTTTTATTGTTCATATCAGTCATCCTGCCTGCGATAAGTGCGATAAGGATGTGGGCCGAGATCCAGGTAGACCACTACAGACCTATGCCACTGAGTAACCACGCTCAGTGATCTGACGCACAGCTTCCTCTTTATATTCAGATGTAAATCGTGGTGTGCCCATATGCTCCTCCTATGCTCAAACTCTAGGGCTGGATCGTCTGCTCGGGCGGGGTCAGTCCAATTTCAGAACAAAACCGTCTGTTTGTATAACAAACCAGCATGAGGGAAGTGAGAGAGAGAAACTAAACTTGATGGATATCCGGTTAACGGCACAGGAGACACAACGCCATGCTTCCTCCCTTTATCTATGAGAGATTGCCCAGCCTCTACCTGCTGATGGCTATTGCCATCATTATGTTGGGTGAACAGCCCCTGCTCTGGTTTGCTGGCGCCTTGTTGTTTATCGCCGGGGCGGTGACCTGGATGATGCGCTCCAGTTACCGGCGTACCGACCTGATTATCTTTCCGAGCAAACGCTGGCTGCAGCCGGAGTGGCTGTATGAAGCGCAGCCCTTCATCTGGCTGGCTGTGGGGCTGGCCATGTCACAGCTGCCCGCCCCTACCGCCCTCATCGCCTTGGTGCCCTGTCTGTGGGCCTGTCGTTGTCTCTGGTCACGGCACCATTATCGCCGCCATGCCCACGGGGTGATTGTCCACTTAAGACGGGATCCCGCTCGGCGCCGCCTGCACCGGAGCCTGCGCTGACTCGGTGCGGGCGCGTTCGATAAACGTCGCCAGATCCATCAGGGGATACTTCATCAGGCTCGGCAAGCTATCGAGATCCAGACTGTCCATCAGGTTTTTCACCTCAAGACCCAGCTCGGTATCCCCTTCTATCTTCAGTTTGCGCTGGAAGAAGAGCGAATCCGGATCCTCTTTGCGACCGGCAATCAGAATAAGGTCGTTGGCTGTGCCGCTGAAGCAGACATCGGCCTTGTCACACTCGCGCGCCACCACCAGCTGACCGTTCTGCTCACTGATAAACCAGCAGAGCTCCAGATCAGAGACGTCGACTTTCAGCCACTTGTCTGCCAGAAACGCGAAATCGCCATCTGCGATGGCCTCTTTGAAGACCCTGGCCAGCAAACTCTCCATCAACTGCTTTTGCAGATTGAAGGGAACCAGCTTGAGGGGATGGCGCAAGAAGCGCGGAGCCTGTTCGACCAGGCGGCGTTGCAGTTGTTGAAACACGATAGACTCCCTTTTTTGCGCATTCAAACACAGGGCGAGTGGCAAGATCCTGTTGGAAATCAAACTTGTGCAGGGTTACCTCAAGAAGGGTAAAGCCACACAAAGCTGCCTCAGGTCAAAAAGCGGGAGTGCATGGCTGCATACAATCAGGGCTCGTTTGCCCTTCATATGCACTCTCGGAGCGTACCAATGGAATTACTCTGTCCGGCAGGCAGTTTGCCGGCACTGAAAACCGCCGTGGATAACGGGGCCGATGCCGTTTATATCGGTTTCAAGGATGACACCAATGCCCGCCACTTTGCCGGTCTCAACTTTACCGACAGCAAACTGGAAAAGGCGGTGGATTATGTGCATCAACATGGTCGCAAACTGCATATTGCCATCAACACTTTTGCCCATCCCGGTGCCGATGCACGATGGAAACAGGCGGTTGATCGCGGGGTGGCCCTCGGCGCCGATGCCCTGATCATCGCCGATCTGGCGGTGCTGGACTATGCCAGCCGCCACTATCCCGAGATGGAACTCCATGTCTCGGTGCAAGCCAGCGCCACCAATGCCGCCGCCATTCGCTTCTATCAGCAGCAATTCAATGTCAAACGGGTGGTGCTGCCCCGGGTGCTATCCATGCATCAGGTCAAACAGCTGGCCCGCGAGACCGACGTTGGCCTCGAGGTGTTCGCCTTTGGCAGCCTCTGCATCATGGCCGAGGGGCGCTGCTATCTCTCCTCCTACATGACGGGCGAGAGCCCCAACACGGTCGGCGCCTGCTCACCGGCCAAATTCGTCCGCTGGGAAGAGACCCCGAATGGCCTCGAGTCGCGGCTCAACGAGGTGCTGATCGACCGCTACGGCCCAGGTGAAAATGCGGGTTATCCGACCCTGTGCAAGGGTCGTTTCGATGTGGATGGCCAGACCTACCACGCACTGGAAGAGCCGACCAGTCTCAATACCCTTGGCCTGTTGCCCGAGCTGTTCCAGACCGGGATCCAGTCGGTCAAAATTGAAGGGCGCCAGCGCAGCCCCGCCTATGTGGAGCAGGTGACTAGGGTCTGGCGTGCGGCCATCGATGCCTATCAGGCCAATCCCGAGGCCTATCAGGTCAAGCCTGAGTGGGATGCCCAGCTCGCCCGCGTCTCTGAAGGGAGCCAGACTACCCTCGGCGCCTATCATCGTCAGTGGCAATAAGGAGTCCACCCATGCAATTTTCTCTCGGGCCTCTGCTCTTCTACTGGCCCAAAGCCGATACCGAAGCCTTTTACCATGCCGCGGCCGACAGCCAGGCCGACATCATCTATCTGGGGGAGACCGTCTGCAGCAAGCGGCGCGAACTCAAAGTCGATGACTGGATTGCGCTAGCCCGTCAGGTCGCCAGCTCCGGCAAGCAGGTAGTGCTCTCGACCCTCGCCCTCATCTCCGCCCCTTCCGAACTCAAGGAGGTGAAGCGGCTGGTCGACAATGGCGATCTGATGGTTGAAGCCAACGATCTCGGTACGGTACAACTCGCCCGGGAGGCAGGGATCCCGTTTGTCTGCGGCCCCGCCATCAACGCCTATAACGCCGATGTGCTACGCATGCTGCTCAAACAGGGGATGAAACGCTGGGTCATGCCGGTGGAGCTCTCCCGTGACTGGCTGATCCAGCTCAATCAGGATCTGGGGTCCCTGCGCGACCAGTTCGAGGTGGAGGTGTTTGCCTACGGTCATCTGCCGCTCGCCTACTCGGCGCGCTGCTTCACCGCCCGCTCCCTCGACAAGCCAAAGGACAACTGCGAGCTCGCCTGCATCAACTACCCCACCGGACGGCTGGCCAACAGCCGCGAGGGGCAGCGGGTGTTCAATCTCAACGGGATCCAGACCCAGTCCGGCTACTGCTATAACCTGGGCAACGAGCTGGCAGGCATGGAAAGTCTGGTGGATGTAGTCAGACTCTCGCCACAAGGGATGGAGACGCTGGAGATGCTGGCTCGCTTCAAGGCTAACCAGCAGGGCAATCATCCCCTCGCTCTGCAGCAGGATCGCGACTGCAACGGCTACTGGCGCCAGATCCCCGGCATGAGTCTGGTGGAATAAGCCCGCCATTCGCCCAACAAAAAGGCCTCATCGCGAGGCCTTTTTTACAACGATAACGCAGTGGTTCAGGAAGGTTGATCACTCTTGCTGCGGGCGCTCTGGGCGCCTGGCGGCAAGGGTTTGCGCGCCATCAGCTCAAGTTCCAGCAGCGCATAGCGGTGCTCGATAAAATCGTAGACGTTGTTGGAGAGGGCCAGCTTGAAGTAACTGATGGCTTCCTTGCGGTTGCCTTTACCCAGCTCGAACTTGCCCAGATAGAAGTAGGTTTCGCACAGGCGCTCGGCGAGCTCCCGGTTATCCTTCACCCCTTTCACCACGTTGCCCATCAGCTGGGAAGCGTTGATCTCGCCGATATAAAGGCGCACCAGATCCCAGTTCCAGGCATCGTCATCGTACTTGTTGAGACGCTCGCGCATCCGGCTCATGGCTGCCGACGGGTCGAGTTTCTGCTCGGCCAGATAGAGCCAGATCACCCGATAGGGGTCTTCCGGCTGCGCCTCGTAGAAACGCTTCATGTCGGCCGCGGCCAGCTCGGGACGGTTGCCGTAATAGAGGGCGATGCCACGGTTGAGATAGGCATAGTCATAGTCCGGCGCCAGTTCGAGGGCGGAATCGAACGCATCATAGGCTTCGTCGTAATTCTGCTGCTGTACCAGATAGACGCCGATGAAGTTGTAGGCTTCGGCGAAATCCGGCTTCTCCCGCAGGGCACGGTTGAAATCGAGCCGCGCGAGGGAACGCAGGCCAACCCGATCAAACACCACGGCACGCTCATAGAACAACTCTGCCCGCTGTTCGGTGGTCAGTTCCATTTCACTGAGCATCTGCCCGAGTCGCGCCAACGCCAGCTCGCTTTGGTAGGAGACCTGCAGGGGGGTCGCCAAAACCAGTGAAGCAGGCTGCGGCTTGGGAACCTTGGGGGTGTTAACCTGACTGCTACTGCTGCAACCCCACATGGGAAGCAACAACAGGATACCAAGGAGGTATCCAATCCCTTTCCTGACGTTCAATGAACACTCCGACGCTTACGCTTGACCCCGCATATGGTAAAGGTCAACTGCCACTTTGTCATGTAGCTGTGCCCCTCTACCTCAAATAAATCAGGATTCGACAGGGTATCCGGCCTCCAGCCAACCGCAAAAACCACCGTCTACGCTGATCACCTTGCGATAACCCATCTGTTGCAGGTTGTCCGCCGCCAGAATGGAGCGAAAACCTCCGCCACAATAGAGGTAGAGCTCGGTCTCGGGATCCGGGAACAGGGTCTCGATATCCCGCTCGATCACCCCACGGCCAAGATAACGGGCACCGGGCAGGTGACCTCTGGCCCACTCGCTCTCTTCCCGCACGTCAATCAGGTGAAACGTGCGCCCTTCATCCTGCCAGCGCTTGATCTGGTGAACATCGGTTTCGGTGACACGGGAGCGGATCCCGTCAACCAGCGCCAAAAAACGGGGATTGTGATGCATGACAAACTCCTGTTGCTTGAATCATGTGCGTCAGCAAACGACACGCAGAGATAAGAAAAGAGCGCCATCAGGCGCTCTTCACTGTTACGGCAGGATTTCCTGTTGGTCCGCACCCTCTTTCTCTACCTGGGTCGGCAGCATGTGCTCGCGCTTGACGCCGAGGAACATGGCAAACGAACTCGCCACATAGATGGAGGAGTAGGTACCGAACGCCACACCGATCACCATGGCCACGGCAAAGCCGTGGATCAGCGCACCGCCCTTGAGCAGCAGCGCCAGCACCACGATGAAGGTGAGGCCGGAGGTGATGATGGTACGGCTCAGGGTCTCGGTCATGGAGAGATCGAGAATGTAGTCGGTATCCCCTTTACGCACCTTGCGGAAGTTCTCCCGCAGGCGGTCGAACACCACTATGGTATCGTTCAGGGAGTAACCCACCAGGGTCATCAACGCCGCCAGCACGGTCAGGTCAAACTCGTACTGGAAGTAGGCGAACACGCCCAGGGTGATCACCACGTCGTGCACCAGGGAGAGAATGCCCCCCAGCGCCAGACGCCATTCGAAGCGCACCGCCACATAGGCCAGGATACAGAGGATGGAGGCCAGCATGGCCAGCGCACCGTCTGTCGCCAGTTCATCACCCACGGAAGGGCCGACAAACTCGACGCGTTTGAGCACTGCGCCCTCGTCAAGCAGCTTGGCCGCCGCCAGCACTTCGTTACCCTGTTGTTCTACCTTGACCCCCTCTTTCGGGGTCAGGCGGAACAGCACGTCACGGCTGGAGCCAAAGTGTTGCAGGGTTGCCCCTTCAATCTTCTGCTCTTCCAGTGCGTCGTGGATCTTGTCCAGGCTCACCGACTGCTGGAACCCCACCTCGATGGTGGTACCACCGGTAAAGTCCAGACCCCAGTTCAGACCCCGATCAAACAGGAAGAACAGGGCAATCACCATCAGCACGGAAGAGAAAACCACACCCGGCTTGGCATAGCGCATAAACGGGATCGGTTTTTCAAAATGTAGAATCTGAAACATCTCTCTATCCTCAGATGGGCAGCTTGTCGATGCGCCGTCCACCCCAAGCCAGGTTGATAATGGCACGGGAAACTGTGATGGCAGTAAACATGGAGGCGGTCAGACCAATGCCCAGCGTCAGGGCAAAGCCCTTGATGGCGCCAGTACCGATACCGAACAGGATCACGCACGTGATCAGCGAGGTAACGTTGGAGTCGGCGATGGTGGAGAATGCCCGATCAAAGCCCAGATGGATGGCTTGCTGAACACCGCGACCGTTGCGGATCTCTTCACGAATACGCTCGTAGATCAACACGTTGGCATCCACCGCCATACCCAGCGTCAGCACGATACCGGCGATACCCGGCAGGGTCATGGTGGCGCCCGGGATCATCGACATGATGCCGACAATCAACACCAGGTTCATACAGAGCGCCAGGTTGGCGACCCAACCGAACGCGCGGTAGTAGATCCCCATGAACAGCACGATCACCAGCATGGCCCAGCCGATGGCTTCCATACCGCTGTCGATGTTCTGCTGACCCAGGCTCGGGCCAATGGTGCGCTCTTCCACGATCTGGATCGGGGCGATCAGGGCACCGGCACGCAGCAGCAGCGCCAGGTTGTGGGCTTCGTTGGCGTTGTCGATACCGGTGATACGGAACTGGCTGCCAAGGCGCGACTGGATGGTGGCGACGTTGATCACCTCCTCCTGCTTGCGGAACTTGCGCTTGCCATCCGGACCAGGCTGACCGACCGGCTTGTACTCGATAAATACGGTCGCCATCCCTTTACCGACGTTGTCCTTGGTAAAGTTGGCCATCTTGTTGCCACCCTGGCCATCAAGCTTGATGTTGACCTGGGGACGGCTGTACTCGTCGAAACCGGACTGGGCACCCACTATGTGGTCACCGGTCAGGATCACCCGCTTTTGCAGCACTACAGGACGACCGTTGCGATCGTTGTAGAGCTTGGAGCTGGGCGGGACACGGCCATCGGCAGCGGCTTGAATATCAGCCGCCTCATCCACCATGTGGAATTCCAGGGTCGCGGTGGCACCCAGGATCTCCTTGGCGCGGGCGGTATCCTGAATACCGGGCAGTTCAACGACAATGCGCTCGGCACCTTGCTGTTGTACCAGCGGCTCGGCCACACCCAGTTCGTTGACCCGGTTACGGATGATGGTGATGTTCTGCTCGAGAGCGTACTTCTTCACTTCCTTGATCTTGGCTTCGCTCAGACCGGCCAGCAGGATGAACTCATCCCCCTTCTGCTCGGTGGTGAAGGTCAAATCAGGGTTCTGACGACGCAGATGAGAAACAGCACGTTCCTGATCCGCTTCATCGCGGAAGATCACCTGCACCTGATCGCCGGTCCGGCGCACGCCGGAGTAACGGATCTTCTGGTTGCGCAGCTCGGTGCGGAAATCCTGCACCATCTGCTCTTGCTGCTTGGTCAGTGCTTCGGCCATGTCCACTTCCATCAGGAAGTGCACACCACCGCGCAGATCAAGACCCAGCTTCAGAGGCGCCGCACCGATGGCTTCGAGCCAGGCGGGAGTGGAAGGTGCCAGGTTGAGTGCGGTAATGAAGTTGTCGCCCAGCTTGCTGGCAACAATATCGCGCGCCTTGAGCTGGTCTTCGGTGTTCTTGAAACGGATCAGGATAAAACCGTGCTCGAATGCAGCATGTTTGACCGGGATCTTGGCCGTTTCAAGGGTCTCTTTCACCAGGTCAAGGGTATCTAGCTTGACTTCGGCACCACGGCTGGCAGAGACCTGCAAGGCCGGATCTTCGCCGTAAAGATTGGGGGCTGCATATAGAAAACCGATGGCGATCACGAAGACCACCATCAGGTATTTCCACAGCGGATAGCGATTCAACACGCTGTGCTCCTTGGGAGATTAAAGGGACTGGATAGAACCCTTGGGCAGAACGGCGGAGACGAAGTCTTTCTTGATGGTGACTTGAGTCTGGTCGTTCAGGGCGATCACCAGGTAATCGCTATCGGCAGCCACTTTGGCAATCTTGCCAACCAGGCCACCGGAAGTGAGCACTTCGTCACCCTTGGACAAGGAGGTCATCAGATTGCGGTGATCCTTGGCGCGTTTGGCCTGGGGACGATAGATCATGAAGTAGAAGATCAGGCCAAACACGGCCAGCATGATGATCATTTCCATACCACCACCCTGTGCACCCGGAACTGCGCCTTCTGCATACGCCTTGGAGATAATGCTCATTTAACAACCTCTTGTTTTGATGTAGATTTGATAAAAAACTTATATGTCGTTGTTATTTCACGTCTTTTTCAGCTAGCGGAGGCACAGGCTTCCCTTGCCGACGGTAAAACTCTGTTACAAAGTCGTCTAATTTACCCTGCTCGATCGCGTCCCGCAAACCTTGCATTACACGCTGGTAGTAACGCAGGTTATGAATCGTATTCAGACGGGCACCGAGGATCTCGTTGCACTTGTCCAGATGATACAGATAGCTGCGGGTGTAGTTCTTGCAGGTGTAGCAATCGCAATCCGCATCCAGGGTGCTGGTGTCGTTGCGATACTTGGCGTTGCGGATCTTCACTACGCCATCGGTGGTGAACAGGTGACCATTGCGGGCGTTGCGGGTCGGCATCACGCAGTCGAACATGTCGATACCGCGGCGCACCCCTTCCACCAGATCTTCCGGCTTGCCAACACCCATCAGGTAACGCGGCTTGTCGGCCGGAATTTTCGGGCAAACGTGCTCGAGGATGCGATGCATATCCTCTTTGGGCTCACCCACTGCCAGGCCGCCGACCGCATAGCCGTCGAAGCCGATCTCCAGCAGGCCATTGAGGGAGACATCCCGCAGCTCTTCATAGACCGAGCCCTGAATGATGCCGAACAGGGCGTTCTTGTTGCCGAGCGCATCAAACTTGTCACGGGAGCGCTTGCCCCAACGCAGGGACATCTCCATCGACTTGCGGGCATCTTCGTAGCTGACCGGATAGGGGGTGCACTCGTCGAAGATCATCACGATGTCGGAGCCCAGATCGTACTGGATCTCCATGGACTTCTCGGGGTCGAGGAAGATCTTCTCACCATTGATGGGGTGACGGAAGTGGACGCCCGCTTCGGTGATCTTGCGAATGTCGCCCAGGCTGAATACCTGGAAACCACCGGAGTCGGTCAGGATCGGGCCCTGCCAGTTCATGAAGTCGTGCAGATCGCCGTGAGCGCGCATCACTTCCTGACCCGGGCGCAGCCAGAGGTGGAAGGTGTTACCCAGCAGGATCTGGGCACCGGACTCACGCACCTCTTCAGGGGTCATCCCCTTGACGGTGCCGTAAGTCCCGACCGGCATAAAGGCCGGCGTTTGTACCACGCCACGTTCGAACACCAGTTGACCGCGACGGGCACGGCCGTCGGTGGTTTTCAGTTCAAATTTCATTGCTACCTCGGCTGCGTCAGATAAACAGTCTGACAATAGGAGGGCCGCTCACGGCCCGGTAAATACGCTGAAGCTTATGCCTCAGCCTGGCGACGGGTGACGAACATGGCGTCCCCGTAGCTGAAGAAACGGTAATTTTCGGCCACGGCAGCCTGATAGGCCGCCATCACGTGGTCATAACCGGCAAACGCGCTGACCAGCATGATCAGGGTCGACTCCGGCAGGTGGAAGTTGGTGACCATGGCATCGACAATCTGGAACTGGTAGCCAGGGAAGATGAAGATATCGGTGTCACTGAAGAATGGCGCCAGCGCTTTGCCCTGCGCCAGGGTGACTTTGGCCGCACTCTCCAGCGAACGCACCGAGGTGGTTCCCACCGCGATCACCCGGCCACCACGGGCACGGGTTGCCGCGATGGCATCCACCACCTCTTGCGGCACTTCCGCATACTCTGAGTGCATATGGTGATCTTCAATCTTCTCCACCCGCACCGGCTGGAAGGTCCCCGCCCCTACATGCAGGGTCACGAAGGCCGTTTCAACCCCTTTGGCCCGAATTTTCTCAAGCAGCGGCTCATCAAAGTGCAGACCGGCGGTCGGCGCAGCAACGGCGCCGGGCTTCTGATTGTAAACGGTCTGGTAGCGCTCCTTGTCGGCATCCTCGTCGGGACGGTCGATATAGGGGGGCAGCGGCATGTGGCCGATGGCCTCCAAAATCTCCAGCACCGGGCGCGGGTCGAGGAAGTGGATCTCGAACAGGGCGTCGTGGCGGGCACGCATCTCTGCCTCCACGCCACCATCCATGATCATCCGGGTGCCCGGTTTGGGCGCCTTGGAGGCACGGACATGGGCCAGCACGCTGTGCGGGTCCAGAATGCGCTCCACCAGTACCTCCAGCTTGCCGCCGCTGGCTTTCTGGCCAAACATGCGCGCCGGAATGACACGGGTGTTGTTGAATACCAGCAGGTCACCGGGGTTGAGCTGGTCCAGCACATCAACAAATTGACCGTGGCGCAGGGCGCCAGTTTGACCATCGAGCTGCAACAGGCGGCTGGCGGTACGCTCTGCCATCGGATAGCGGGCAATCAGCTCGTCTGGCAGATCAAAATGAAAATCGGATACTTGCATCTTTCACCTCGGGGGGAATCGGCGGCTAGTCTAGTTATCCCCATCTTCCAAGGCAACCCAAAAGACCAAAAACCCAAGAGAGACAAGGGATAGCGAGCAATATTGAGACACGCCTCCGGTTAATGATTCTTTAATGATCTGTATTGACCCTGATCATGTTTTACCAGTGGTGGCTGGGCTAGGGTGAAAGCAGATACACAAGGAGGCCCACCATGATGACCCTATCCGAAATCATGACCGAACATCCCTTCACTCTGGGTCCGGAAAACAGTGTCAAACAGGCGATGGACCTGATGCAGCAGGAACGGATCCGCCACATTCCCATTGTCGACGAGCAGCACCACTTGTTGGGTCTGGTGACCCTTACCGATATCCTGGCCACCCGCGAATCCAAGCTGTTGCTAATCAATTCGGAGCGGGAAGCCGAGTTCACCGACAGCGTGCAACTCGACGAGATCATGACCCGCCAGGTCGCGAGTGTGGATCCCCACGCCGGTATCAAGGAGGCGGCACTCTACCTGCAGCGGCACAAATATGGCTGCCTGCCGGTACTCAAAGGACGCAAGCTGATCGGCATTGTCACCGAGTCAGACTTTATTGCCGTGGCCATCAACTTGCTGGAATTGATGGAAGAGCAGGAGCCACCCACCGACTTTTGATTGCCATTAATGTAATTAAATTACAATAAAAGCGTTTTCAGCCGTCAAAATAGGCTAAAATCATGAAACACTTTCATTTTGATTGAAAAATTACACCAAATACTTGCCTTGTGATCTGTGTCACACTATTATCCCCCTCATGCAATAGTTGCCGAGGGGGAGACGAGGGATTGTGCACCCATTATCTTCCTCTCATATGTCTGCAAGTTTGCACACCCCGTAGTTAGTCTTTGCTGTAAAGCATTTGTTTATATAGCCATTCCTTGTTTGATGACCCGGCCCTGTCGTTACGATAGCGCCGGGATTTTTTTATCCGCGTTTTCTGCTCCCCCCCTTGTCAGCACATCCCCATCGCTGCGACCAGTTCCCTCAACCTCCTGCGCCACCTGTTTGCGCCACCGTTTATCTCATCGCGGCTGCACACGGCTTGCCATGCCTTGAAAAGGCGATGTACCGCACAGATATTGAACCACGACAAGGAGTTATCTCTGTACGCCAGAGATATTCATGTTAGGTACAGCCATAGTGAGCTATCTAATAAGTAGATTTAAGCGATTCAAAATTGCGGCTTTTATCGATTAACCAAAGCCCCTATGATGAATCCATCGAAAGTTAAGCGCCTCGTCTGGCAAGACTCTTCAACACCAGACCGGCATATGTACATCACCAAGGAGCAATTACATGTCTACCTACATCAACACTGAAATCAAGCCGTTCAATGCTACCGCCTACCACAATGGCAAATTCGTTCAGGTGTCTGACGCTGACCTGAAAGGCAAGTGGTCTGTGGTGTTCTTCTACCCGGCTGACTTCACCTTCGTCTGCCCGACCGAGCTGGGCGACCTTGCTGACAACTACGCTGAATTCCAGAAGCTGGGCGTCGAGATCTACTCTGTCTCTACCGACACCCACTTCACCCACAAAGCGTGGCACGACACTTCTGACACCATCCAGAAGATCCAGTACCCGATGATTGGTGACCCGACTGGTACCATCACCCGCAACTTCGGTGTGATGATCGAAGAAGCTGGTCTGGCTGACCGCGGTACCTTCGTGATTGACCCGCAGGGCATCATCCAGATCGTCGAGATCAACGCTGGCGGCATCGGTCGTGACGCTCTGGAACTGCTGCGCAAGGTCAAAGCTGCCCAGTACGTTGCCGCTCACCCGGGTGAAGTGTGCCCGGCTAAATGGAAAGAAGGCGACGCCACTCTGGCCCCGTCCCTGGATCTGGTAGGCAAGATCTAAGCCTCCCGCTTCCAAGACCGGCCCGCTTCAGGGCCGGTCTGCTTTCCGGCCCGGTTAAATGCGCCGGTCAGCGCTCCGGCCAGCGTTAAATGTGCCGGTCACCTTTCCGGCTCAAATTTCACGCCGACCCGCAATCACAAGAAGGAATTCGAAGATGTTGGATACCAACCTCAAACAACAGCTGAACACCTATCTGCAGTACATCGTCAATCCCATCGAGATCAGCGTGTCCGGCAACGACAGCGACAAATCTGCAGAGCTGCTGGCACTGGCCAGCGAGATCGCCGAGATGTCCCCCAAGATCACCCAGACCTCTGGCACTGCCGCTCGCAAGCCTTCCATGAGTGTCGCGGCACAGGGCCAAGCCCCGCGCGTTCACTTTGCCGGCATCCCCATGGGTCATGAATTTACCTCTCTGGTGCTCGCCCTGCTGCAAAGCGGCGGCCACCCGTCCAAGGCCGATGCGGCCGTACAGGAGCAGATCCGCAATCTCAAGGGCGAGTTCCACTTCGAGACTTATATCTCCCTCTCCTGCCACAACTGCCCGGACGTGGTGCAGGCGCTGAACCTGATGGCCACCCTGAACCCTGGCATCACTCACACCATGATTGACGGCGCCCTGTTCCAGGAAGAGGTCGCTGAACGTCAAATCATGGCGGTCCCGAATGTCTACCTGAACGGTCAGCCGTTCAGCCAGGGCCGCATCTCGCTGGAAGAGATCGTCGCCAAACTGGACACCGGTGCCAGCGATCGCAAAGCCGCCGAGCTGAATGAGAAAGATCCCTACGACGTGCTGGTGGTGGGCGGTGGCCCGGCTGGCGCCGCTGCGGCCATCTATGCCGCTCGTAAAGGCATTCGCACCGCCATCGTCGCCGAGCGTTTCGGTGGTCAGGTGATGGATACCGTCGGCATCGAGAACTTTATCTCCGTGCCCTACACCGAAGGCCCCAAGCTGGCCGCCAGCCTGGAGCAACACGTCAAGCAGTACGGTGTGGAAGTGATCACCGAGCAGCGTGCCGCCGCCATCAGCAAAGATGGCTATGTGAACGTGGATCTCGCCTCCGGCGCCACCCTTAAGAGCCGAGCCGTGATCCTGGCAACCGGTGCCCGTTGGCGCGATCTGAACGTTCCGGGAGAACTCGAGTACCGCACCAAGGGCGTGGCCTACTGCCCACACTGCGATGGCCCCTTCTTCAAGGGCAAGCGAGTGGCGGTGATCGGGGGTGGTAACTCCGGCATCGAGGCAGCCATCGATCTGGCTGGCATCGTCGAGCATGTAACCGTGGTGGAATTTGCCGATACCCTGCGTGCCGATGAAGTGCTGCAGAAGAAGGCTCGCTCCATGGGCAATATCGACATCATCATGAGCGCTCGCACCACCGAAGTGATCGGTGATGGCAGCAAGGTGGTCGGCATGGATTACGAAGATCGCACCACCGGTGAGATCAAGCACCTGGCGGTGGCTGGCATCTTCGTCCAGATCGGTCTGGTGCCGAATACCGAGTTCCTCAAAGGGAGCGAGATTGCCCTGACCCGCTTTGGCGAGATCGAGATCGATACCAAGGGCGCGACCTCTCTGCCCGGCGTTTACGCCGCTGGGGATGCCACCACGGTACCGTTCAAGCAGATCATCATCTCCATGGGGGCCGGCGCCACCGCCGCACTGGGTGCGTTTGATTACCTCATCCGCAACCCGGCGCCGGAAGCGATCAAGGCTGACGCCATTACCGCCTGATAAACCCCGCGCAACAAAAAGCCGACGCCCGATGAAGTAAACACGAGCGTCGGCTTTTTTACATCTGCATCGATGCGACATAAAAACCCCGCAGCAAATGGCGCAATGCTGATCAGTTAAGGATCTATTGACCGATCCTTCTGCTGTAGGACAATCCGGAACCAGTCACTGGTTCCGGATTTTTTTATGTCTATTGCAAACGACCTGAACGATGTTATTGAGACATCTGGCGACATGCTGGCTCGGCTGGCCATTTTTGCCGACCATATTCCCGACGAATGGATTACTGCCGCTGCCGCCTTGTCTGAAAAGGCCACTATCCGCCGCCGCCGTTTACCTTCTGATATGGTTTTGTGGCTCGTCGTGGGCATGGCCTTTTTCCGCAATGAGCCCATCTCCGAGGTCGCTCGGCGCCTCAACATCTGTGCCGAAGGGTTGGCCAATGATGCCTTGCTCGCTGACAGTGCCCTGTCTCAAGCCCGTCAGCGAATCGGCAAACAGCCGCTCGAGTGGCTTTTCAAGCAGTGTGCCGATGTGTGGGGGCGGGAACGTTATCCTCAAGACCATTGGCACGGTTTGCAGGTCTTTGCCATCGATGGGGCCCTGTTCCGGACCCAGGATATGCCTGAACTCAGAGCACATTTCGGCTCGGGTAACACCTCAACCAACCGGCAGACACCCTACCCGATGCTGCGGTTGGTCACGCTGATGAATGTCCGCTCGCATGTCATTGCCAACGCGGCCATCAGCCCGTACCGCAAAGGGGAAATCCCCCTGGCCAGCGAGTTCATTCACTCATTGCCGGACAAATCGGTGACTCTGCTGGATAAAGGTTTCTTCGGTGCCGACCTGTTGCTGCGTATTCAGGCCGAAGACACCGACCGTCACTGGCTCATCCCTGAACGCAAGGGGTTGGTATACACGGAACTGGAGCGCTATGGCGACGGTGACCGTCTGTTGCAAATGACGGTCTCGCCTCAGGCTCGCAAGAAAAATCCCGAGTTACCAACGCACTGGCAAGTTCGCGCAGTGACCTATGAGGTGGCAGGCAAGGAGAAAACGGTCTTTACCTCCCTGCCCGTGGCGCGATTCAGCGCAGCGCAGGTGGCGACCCTGTACCACGAGCGCTGGGAAATCGAGCTGGGATACCGGGATATCAAAAGTGCGATGCAGCACAACGCCATCACGCTGAGAAGCAAGAAAGTGGACTTGGTCTATCAGGAGCTGTGGGGTTTGCTGCTTGGATAAAATCTGGTCAGGCGGGAGGCGAGCCAGGCCGCCGTAGCCCATCGGCGAGCGCCCAATGAGGTGAGCTTCAAGTTTGCCTGTCAGTTCATCGCGAACCAGATGGCAGTGATGGCGGGCGCGTTATCGCCAGCCCATACGCCACGGAGGTTGGCAGAGTTGCGGGGCTGCATAGGCGTCATGTTCATAGAAAAACGCCCCAGGCCATCGAGACCCAGGGCGGTGAAGATATCAAAGACCCGTTTTCCGGTAAATCGCAATGCGGCTCCGCTTAAGTGAACAGCATTGCGCAGCAAATGGCGGGGTTGTTCATGACTGGACTTAAACGACTGGCATCACTCCAGCAAGAAAACGGCCTCGATATTATCGCTTACCGTGATCTGCTGTTGTTGATAGCTGTTATCCGCCATATCCGGCGCGGGGGCAGCCATCCCCATGGTCTGCACCGCCTTCAGGTTGCGGCTGTAGGCGGTGATGGGCGAAGCGTTGCGGTACTCCACACTGTACACCTTGCCAAGCTTCATCCCGAACGCCTTGGCCAGAGATTCAGCCTTGGTTTTGGCGTCCTCAACGGCATTCAGACGGGCCAGCTCCTTGATAACTTGCGGCGATTTCAACCCGTATTCAATCTGGGATACAGACTCCAGCCCGGCTTTGAGAGCGATATCCATCAAGGGGCTCAATTTATCCAGTTGATAGAGTTTGACCGCCAATTGCCGCTGGGCACGGTATCCCAGCAATACCGGCTTCTTGTTCTCGCCATACTGATATTCTGGAGAGACCATCAGGTTGCCAGCCTCAACATCGCTGCGCTTGATCCCCAACCCCTCCAGTTGGCTGAAAAAGGCTGCGACCTTGGTATCGACCTGTTGCTTGGCCTTGAGGCCCTGCTTATCCAGTGCACTCACCGCCACATTGAGGGTGAGCATATCGGGTTCGGTCTTTTGCTCGGCATAACCGCTCACCACCAGATGGGGCGCTTGCGGCACTTCAATCGCCAGCAGCGGAGCACTGACAACCAGAGCGGAAAGAGTAAGAAGGGGACGCCACATAGAAAAAAGCCTCAATCAACAAGATTGAGGCCATTATGCCCGCAGCACAGTGAGATTCATATATCGTGCAGTGGCGGGATCTGATCCAGTATCTGATTGGTCAGATCGAGGCTGATGGTGACCATGCTGCCGGGATCCTGGCTCTGGCTTGCCATATCCAGCGCCGGAGGTGCACCACAGACCAATACCTCATCATCGAAATGAAACGAGTCCCACGACAGAACGTGTCCTTGCACTGCCTGTCCGATATTGGTGCCACCACTATCCTCCTCCATCGCAGACCAGGCGATAGTATCAGACGGCCCCAGCAAATCGTGCAACAACGGGGAGTGAAAACTCGCCAGCGGATACTCCTGCTGGCCCTGACCATGGCCCACCAGAATCATGTTATGGGCAGACTCGGTATCCATGACAGGCACATAGGTGATAGACGCCGCAGCAAAGTCAACATAGAGCGAGCCCGCTACATCACCGGCCTCATTCTCAATCTCCATCCCATCCAGCCGGTCACCCGCGATCGAGGCCTGATAGCCAAACTGGCCGGCGCAGGTAATGTTCCCCTGCCCATCCCAGCTATAACGGATGCCATCAATGTCGACCCAGTTGAATGACTGCATGATTACCCCTCTCCTTTACTGCCGCTATCTTATCCATCCCCTTGAGGAAAAAACAGGGGCCAGGCAAGCCCGGCCCCGAGACAAGGTTACGGATCAACCTTCAGATTGCCATCATCCAACAACTTCTGAATGATCTGCAGGTCACTGTTACCCAAGGTTGTCAGGTCAATACTATCAAATTTTATGACGTGGCTGGTTCCTCCACTCGTACCATCCAAATCAATAGTCAATGTTGATTTCCCTGCACCATCGCTACTGAAGTTGAGATAAGCATCCAGCGAGCCTGCGATGGGTTGCTCACCAGTGAGCAACTCGCTGAGATCCAGCACATCTCCACCGGCACCGGTTGTGAAGTCTTTGATAACGTCCACACCACCGGCATCACTCGCCCCCCACTTGAAGGTATCCTTGCCGCTCCCGCCTGTCAGCATATCGTTCCCGCTGCCACCGACTAGGAGATCGATACCTTCACCGCCGATCAGGACGTCATCACCACCCAGGCCAACTAGGGTGTCATTGCCGCCCGCGCCGAACAGCACATTGGCACTCCCGTTACCCGTAAGGGTATCGCCAAAGTTGGAACCAATCAGGTTCTCGATTCCGCTGATGGTATCCTGGCCCGCACCGCTCGTGTTTTGCTGAAGCTCGGTGTTCAGGCTGACGGTCACGAGGGCACCGATGTCGATGTAGGTCGCAGTATCGACACCAGTACCGCCAATCAAAGTGTCGTTACCCAGCCCGCCAGCCAATATGTCGTTACCAGAGCCTCCGTCCAGGGTATCGTTGCCGCCCAAGCCGATCAGTACATCATCGCCATCACCACCGTTGAGCTTATCTGCAGAGCCATCCTGCCCCAGCAGAATCTCATTGCGGAAGGTACCGTTCAGCGTATTGGAGCCGGCGCTGCGGGTGACATCCACGACTGCCGAGTCCAGCGCTGTGCTGCCGTTGATGGAAGTGTTGTAGGAGAACGAGCCCCCATTACTTGAGCTGTCACTGTTCTCGGTAAAGACCACAGCGCTACCCACAAGGTCGACCTCACCACTCGTACCATCCGTCACATTGAAGACTGATAGCAGTCCACTGTTCGGCCCTGTGTCATTGGCCAACAGTGCCCAGGTTGGGATGTTGATGACATCTTCGCCCAACTGAGTGTTCACATTGGTCAACACCAGATCATCGCGGATGACCATCGCGCCCTGGCCGGGGGTAATGTTGATATTGAGGTTGGCCGATGCGGCATCGCCATCATTGTCGATGAGCGTGAAGGCGATGGTCGCCACCACAATCGAGCTGATGGCACTCGGCGGTGTATAGGTATAAGACCCGGTGAGCATGTTCACAGCGATGCTCGAGCCGCCACCCATGGTCACCGTCAACACGTTTCCACTCAGGCTGCCATTGTTAGCACCGGGACCAGAAGCGACAAAGGTGTTGGTGAGCTTGTCGTAGGTGTAGGTCTTGCCGGCAATCGCGAGACTGCCAACGAAACCGCCATCAGCGCCGAAACCACCCCCGGATGTTAGATTGCCTGGAATCGGCGATGCCTGAGCGGTAGCCACCAGGGTTGCCGTGAGGTCATTCAGATCATCAACCTCGATGGCATTGGTATTGCCGCCGCTGGGAGTTCCATTATAAGCAATCGGATCGAGCGCCGTGGCATCCACCCCGGTCCCCATGCCCAATGCATATGCACGGATGTTATTAGCGGTGAGAAAGTTGACCCACGCCTGCTCCTCCGATACGCCACCGTTGGAGTACGGCGTTGGCCAGCCCGCAGCAGAACCCGCCACATTGGAGATACCTGCGTCACCAGTTGGCCTGTTGGGGAAACCGTCAGACAGGAAGTACGCGACATTCTGTACGTTGCCGGTGGCCAGCTTGCCAGCATCGTCATAGACGTTGATCGCGTCTATCAGCGCCTCGTCATAGTTGGTATTGCCGTCGGCACTGGTGGCGAGAATGGCCGCCTTCGCGGCAGCGACCGTTACCCAGGTGCTCTCGACATCTGCCCCCGAGGAAAAGGTGACAAAGCTGACCCGCACATCGCCCAGGGCATCGTACTGTTCCAACAATTCCAGTAGCGAGTTCTTCGCAACTTGCAGGCGATCCATGCTGCCGACACCCGAGTCATAACCCATGCTACCGGAGACATCCAACACGATCAGCAGGTTGCTGTTCAGGTTAACCGCCGCCTGGCCAGACTGGGTCTGATTGGCTGCGGTCGGCACGTCATCAACAACATTGACCGTGACGGCTGCTGTAGCCGAATCACCATCGACATCGGAAGCAACAACGGTGATGCCGGTAATGGTGATGGTGTTTTCACCGTTGGCTATGGCGTGCGGCAAGGCACCCTTCAACTCGGCGCTAACCCCAACCGTGCC
>NZ_JAPDBM010000063.1:0-27629 GCF_027705265.1 Aeromonas sp. QDB11
TTCGACACTCTTTATCCGCCCCCGGTCTTCACATTTAGATTATTCAGATTAGGCGACAACTATTCTGACACCGGGGGGGGGGGTTGCTATATCACAAATAGCAGCACGAATTTTTGGATTGGTAAGAATTGCACACTGCAGTTCATCTAAAACAACCTTTTCTCCATCAATATCTATTTCATAACCATCACGAGTATCTTTAATAACAATTTCTGTTGTGCTTATGTCCATCTGCTTTAGTATATTTATTGCTGATTGGATAGATTGAATTACTGAGCAAACTATAGATTTCTTATTTATTGATATTTGCGATTCTGATTCACGTGTAAAAAGTTGCAATAGCCACCACAGCGATCCCTCTTTAAATCCACCTTCTAGCAAAGTGTCAACTTTAATTTGGGATTTATATATTTTATTCGCTTCTTTAAATGCTTCTTTGTATATAGTATCTAATCCATTAATGCTAGAGGATACATAGGCTGCTTTCATCTGATGAGATTTTATCCTGTCCCCTTGACCATCATAGCTAATTTTTACGGGCTGGTAGTTAATAAGTTCCATTTTTATCCTGTATTTATTCAGTGCATGTCAAATTAAATAGAAACCTGCTTCTATCAGCGTGGTTACTTTACTAAAAGTTATAGATACATTGGTGAGGTTGAATTTGAGCAGGACTTTGTAATGGCTACCGCCCCTAAGTTCCAGCTCCCAGTCTGCTGCTTTTTACCAATGGTATTGTATTGCTTATCTGCATGGAAACGCCCTCAACGGAGCTGGTTGCCAACTGAAGCATGCTATCCAATCGGGTAGGGGGTAAAAAGGGCAATCGGCGCATAATCTGTCCAAGATCAACAAATTAGTCATTGATTGGTTGTTATTTGTGCGATTGAGCTGAAAGGGTAGTGTGATACACCTTGATCAGCCGGTGTCGAGCTCGTCACTTTTGTCGTGTCGATCACACTTCCCATCCCGTCGTCACCCTCGTCAGTGGTGATAAACAGCACGCTGCCCTTGCTGATTAACCCTTTATTTTCAGTTGCTTGTGATTTTTTATCGCAACCTTGGCCCGTTTTGGTCTGATAAATGCTTTGTGGGGGGCTGGCCGCCTCTTTGCCTGTCGGCGGGCGGCCCGGTGTAACGAACCATTTAGGATCCCTCTCTATGAACAGCTTCGTGATTGCAGATCCCAGTCTCTGTATTGGGTGTCGTACCTGTGAGGTGGCCTGCGCCGTTTCACACCAGTCAGGGTCTTGCAGCGGGACCCTTGAGCGGGAGGGCGGCCTGCATCTTGCCATCGAGGATGGACATCTGGTCTCCAGGGACAGCTACTTTCAGCCGCGCCTGAAGGTGATCGTGGGCAGCAAGGTGACCACGCCGGTGCTTTGCCGCCAGTGTGAAGACAAGCCGTGCGCCATGGCCTGCCCGAACAATGCCATCGTCAGCGAGGATGGTTGCGTCAAGGTGTTGCAGGAGCGCTGCATCGGCTGCAAGTCCTGCGTAGTGGCCTGTCCTTACGGCGCCATGGCGGTGGTGCTCAAAGAGGTGCCCCCGGCTGCAGATTCGCTCTTCAAGCGTCCACAGACTAAGGCGCAGGCGCTCAAGTGCGATCTCTGCCGTCACCGCGAGGCGGGCCCGGCCTGTGTCGAGGTGTGTCCGACCCAGGCGCTGCGGCTGGTCACGCCGGAGCATCTTGAAAACCTGAACCGGCAGAAGCAGCTGGCCAGTGCCGAGGCACTGCTGGCGATGCCGGCGCGGGTGTGAGCGGGCTTGCCGAGCCGTTTTTCGTTAACAAACAAGAGTGTGAGTCATGAAAAAAGTCATTACCGTGTGCCCCTATTGCGGCACCGGTTGCAAAATCAACCTGCTGGTTGAAAACGACAAGGTGGTGGGGGCCGAAGGCGCCAACGGCCGGACCAACGAGGGGCAGCTCTGCCTCAAGGGCTATTACGGTTGGGATTTTTTGAACGACACCAACCTGCTGACCCCCCGTCTCAAGAGCCCGATGATCCGCCGCGAGCGCGGTGGCAAGTTCGAGGCCGTCTCTTGGGATGAGGCCATCGAGTTTGCCAGCAGCCGTCTGGCTGCCATCAAGGCGAAATATGGCCCGGACGCCATCATGACCACCGGCTCTGCCCGTGGCCCGGGTAATGAAGCCAACTATGTGATGCAGAAATTTGCCCGTGCGGTGATTGGGACGAACAACGTCGACCACTGCGCGAGGGTGTGACACGCACCCTCAGTCTCCGGTCTGGAGACAACTGTAGGCAACGGCGCCATGAGCAACGCCATTCCCGAAATTCAAGAGACCAAGTGCCTGCTGGTGTTTGGTTACAACGCTGCTGACTCTCACCCCATCGTCGCCCGCCATATCCTCAAGGCGAAGGCAAACGGGGCCAAGGTAATTGTGTGTGATCCCCGCATGGTGGAGACCGCCCGCATCGCCGATCAGTGGCTGCCGCTCAAAAACGGTTCCAACATGGCGCTGGTTAACGCCTTCGCCAACGTGTTGATTAACGAAGGGCTCTACAACAAGGCCTTTGTCGCCAACTACACCGAAGGGTTCGAGACCTTCAAGGCGACGGTGGCCAAGTACACCCCGGAATATGTGGAGGGGATCACTGGCCTGAAAGCCGCCGATATCCGCGCCGCCATTCGCACCTACGCCGAGTCGCCTGCTTCCATGATCCTGTGGGGCATGGGGGTGACCCAGTACGGTCAGGCGGTGGACGTGGTCAAGGGGCTGGCGGGTCTGGCGCTGCTGACCGGCAACTTCGGTCGCCGCGGCACCGGTTGCGGGCCGGTACGTGGTCAGAACAACGTGCAGGGCACCTGTGACATGGGGATGCTGCCGCACCAGTTCCCGGGTTATCAGTCGGTGGCCGATCCTGCCATCAGCGCCAAGTTCGCCAAGGCGTGGGGCGTGGAGTCACTCTCCCAAAAGCCCGGCTATCGCCTGACCGAGCTTGGCCACAAGGTGGAGGAGGGCAAGTGCAAGGCCTTCTATATCTTCGGTGAAGATCCGGCCCAGACCGAGGCTGATTTGGGTCAGTTCCGCCGTACTCTGGCGGGGATGGAGCTGGTGATCGTGCAGGATATCTTCATGACCCAGACTGCCGAGATGGCCGACGTCATTCTGCCCGCCACCAGCTGGGGCGAGCACGAAGGGGTCTACAGCTCGGCAGATCGCGGCTTCCAGCGCTTCTACAAGGCGGTGACGCCCCCCGAGAACGTGAAACCGGACTGGGCCATCTTCTCCTTGATGGCGACCGCTATGGGTTATCCCATGGAGTACCGCAACACCGAACAGATCTGGGACGAGATGCGTGCGCTCTGCCCGCTCTATGCCGGGGTCAGCTACGACAAGATGGCCGATCTCAAGAGTGTGCAGTGGCCTTGCCCGACCGAGGATCACCCGGGCACCAGCACTCTGTTCGAGGGTAACGTGTTCACCACCCCGAGCGGCAAGGGTCAGCTGATTGCCTCCGAGTGGCGGCCGCCGCTGGAGCAGCCCTGTGCCGAGTACCCGCTGGTGCTCTCCACCGTGCGCGAGGTAGGTCACTACTCCTGCCGCTCCATGACCGGCAACTGCTCGGCGCTGCAGACCCTGGCCGATGAGCCGGGCTATGTGCAGATCCACCCGAGCGATGCCAAGAAGCTTGGGGTGAAGGATCAGGCGCTGGTCTGGATCTCGTCGCGCCGTGGCAAGGTGATCACCCGGGCCAACTACAACGACCGGGTCAACGCCGGGGTGGTCTACATGACCTACCAGTGGTGGATCGGGGCCTGCAACGAGCTCACCATCGAGCACGTCGATCCCGTCTCCCACACGCCGGAGTACAAGTACTGCGCGGTGAAGATCGAGCGCATCGACAATCAGCCTGAGGCGGAAGTGTACGTCCAGACTGAATACAGCGCGCTCAAGGCGAAATTGCGCAGCGCAGCCAAAGGCTGACCCGCCCTAAAAAAGGACGTTCTGCACAAATAAGGGAACCCGACTCGGATTTATCGAGTCGGGCACCCTTTTATTACCCAAAAACAGGGGGTAAATGATGCAACATGAAATTGGTCGCTTATTCGGACTTTTCTATATTGGCACCTATCTGGCGGCGATATTGCTGGGAATAGGTTGCTATATTTGGCGCGACGAGATGATATTTCTGCTCGGCTTCGGTTTTTTCGGCTGTTTTATGGCGGCAAGGCTTGCCATGAGCAGCGTATTTTCTGCCTTGAGTATTTCCAGTGCCTGGCTGATCGGGTTTATCTCCACCACCTTGATCAACTGCCTGCTGCTGGGGGTGATCACCCTGCTGGTCTACCTCACGCATCAGAGCGTCACCGCCGAGCTTGCCGACAACGCCAGCTGGCTGCTGATGGCCTTCCAGAGCTTGTCGGCCCTCTTTATCTTCGGTGGCCTGAAGTGCTGCCACAGCCGGATCATCACCTCATAAACTGCCGATGGATGGGCAGCAAACGCCATCTCGAAACTCGCAGCCAGCGAAGCAGCCAGCGAAGAGGAGAGGCAGATCTGACAGTTGACGGCGGCCCACTTTTCGGGCGCCTTAATTGAGATCAAGAACTGATGAAATAACCGGTTAAATATGGCCATCAGATATATTAAATCGGATTGTAATGAAATTTGAGCTCATCTATGATGAGTCGCCATTCCAATATATCCCCCGATAACGATGTTACTTTTTGTTGTCGTTCGTTAATAACAACTCTGGAATTGCAACATGCGACAATTTTCGTCACCGCTTTTCTTATTGGCAGCCGCTTTTACGGGCTGCGGCTATTTATTTTGGTGACGGGTGCTTGTCGTGATGCGATGGCATGGACAGCCTGACTGGTGACTAAATCGATATAACGTGAGGCCGCAATGCTAAATGTGAGTGCCATCCCCCTGGACGAGATCTCTCCCATCTGGGACGACGGTTTCCTCCTGCTCTCCAAATCCCTCCTGTCGGCCGTGACGCTCGATGATTTTATCCACAAACTCAACAAGATAGATGCCAGCTTCGGCGGCGTGACCCGGGTCAACCTGATCCTCAACATGGGTGCGGACGAGGAGGCCATCTTCTACTTCATGGGACATTCCGGCCCAAAGCATCTGGTCTGCCGCAAGGCAGAGCTGCACCTCTCCCCCCGTCCTGCCAAAGAGACCCCGGAACAGGCCATCATTCTCGCTGCCGCCCGCTTTGAGAATCGCTGCCCAGCGCTGGATCGCGAAGGGGTCTACGGGGGGCTGCGCTCCTACTGTCAGCTCCCCATCACCACCGCCCGCAGCCATCTGGGTGGGGTCGAGTTTATCAATACCCAGCTCGACAGTTTCACCATGGAGACACTCGCCAAACTGACCCAGCTGGCGGCCATTATCGCCATTGCGCTGGAGAACGTGCTCGACAAGGAGCGCACCCTGGAGCAGGCCAACTCCCTGCGCCTTGAGCGCGACAGCTGCAAAATTCTGGTGGATGTAACCAATGCGGTGATCAAACTGGTGCGCATCGCCGAGCTGCCCAAGAGCCTGTTTGCCATCCTGCACCACCACTTTGGCATCAGCAGCTTGTGTCTGGCGGAGTACAACGCCACCTCCGACAGCTTCAAGAGCTATCTGGTCAATCAGCACCAGAGCGATCAGCCGGGCATCATCGATCACTCCTGTTTTGAAAAGAAGTGTCTGCAGGGGGCCCTTGGCCATAGCGAGCCGTTTTTTGTCTATCGCGAGCACGGTCACGGCTGCAGCAATCGCTGCCGCTTTACCTCCCAGATCCTGCCGCCCGAGGCCGACAGCTCCTGCATTTTGCCGCTGCGCTATCGGGGCAACCTGCTGGGGGTGTTGATCCTCTCCCATCCCAACGCTGACTTCTTTGCCGATATCGATATCTCCTTGCTGGAGCAGGTGGCGGCACGCACGGCCATTGCCATGAACAACGTGCAGGCCCAGCAGGAGATCTCCAACACCACGGGGGCCCGCGAGAAGACCATTCGCATCAACGAGCCGCAGATGCAGGGGGAGTTTCCCCACATCATCTACCAGAGTGCGGTGATGGAGAGCGTGCTGGAGAAGGTGCGGCTGGTGGCCGAGAGCGACAGTACCGTGCTGATCCTCGGCGAGACCGGCACCGGCAAGGAGCTGATCGCCCAGGCGATTCACGCCCTGAGTGCCCGCCACGACCACGAGATGGTGAAGGTGAACTGCGCCGCCATTCCGACCGGCCTTATCGAGAGCGATCTCTTTGGCCACGAGAAGGGGGCCTTTACCGGTGCCCTGACCCAGCGGATCGGCCGTTTCGAGCGGGCCCACAAGGGCACCCTGTTCCTCGACGAAGTGGGGGATATGCCGCTGGACTTGCAGCCCAAACTGTTGCGGGTATTGCAGGAGCACGAGCTGGAGCGGGTGGGCAACAGCAACCCAATAGCGGTGGATGTGCGGCTGGTGGCCGCCACCAACTGCGATCTGCTCTCCATGGTCAAGAACAAGCGTTTCAGAAGCGATCTCTACTACCGCCTCAATGTCTTTCCCATCGAGCTGCCGCCGCTGCGCGAGCGCCGCGAGGACATTCCACTCTTGGTCAACTTCTTTATCAAGAAGATCGCCAAGCGGATGCGCCGCACCATCACCTCGATCCCCGCCGATGCCATGAAGATGCTGGTGTCGCTGCCCTGGTACGGCAATATCCGCGAGCTGGAGAACGTCATCGAGCGCGCCGTGGTGATGACCCGCGGCCATGTGCTCAACCTCTCGCCCGATGAGCTGATGCCCCTCAAGGGCTACCACAAGATTGAGACCCTGGTTTATGACGAACCCGCCACGCCGCTCTTTGCCGAGGAGGGGCCGACCGATGAGCGCGAGGCGATCATCGCGGCCCTGCGCGACTGCAACGGCATCGTGGCTGGCGAGCGTGGGGCGGCCAACCGCCTCGGCATGAAGCGCACCACCTTGCTTTCGAAAATGAAGCGGCTCGGCATTTCTGCCAGAGATCCCGAGATCATCGATGGGGTTGCCCCATGAGAGAGCTACTTGAGCTTGAGGCGCGGGGCGAGCTGAGCGAGCAGAGCGAACAGAACGAGCTGGCACGCTGCGCTATCCACCGCGAGGTGGTGCACTACCGCGCCGATACCTTGACCTGCGACAGCGAGATGGCGCTCCCCTCCGAGACGCCGGTGGCGCTGGTCTACAACGGCATCGCCCACAGCGTGATGATGTGCTCGGCCTCCGACCTGGAGGATTTCGCCATCGGCTTCTCGCTATCCGAGGGGATCATCGACAGCCTGCTCGATATCCACGACATCGAGCAGATTGA
This sequence comes from Aeromonas sp. QDB11, assembly GCF_027705265.1. Classification (NCBI taxonomy): domain Bacteria; kingdom Pseudomonadati; phylum Pseudomonadota; class Gammaproteobacteria; order Aeromonadales; family Aeromonadaceae; genus Aeromonas; species Aeromonas sp. QDB11. Next base: position 7,302 of record NZ_JAPDBM010000063.1, read on the forward strand.
CGGCTGTCAGGGGATCGAGCTGCATATCACTCTGGCCAACCGCTGCGTTCATCGTCTCAAAGAGAAGCGGCGCACCATGGCGGGGCGCACCGGTTGCGGCATCTGCGGCAGCGAGAGTCTGGAGCAGGTGATCCGCACCCAGCCAAGGCTGCCTGACAGCCAGCGTCTGGCTGTGGGCCATATTGACAAGGTATTGACCGCGCTGCGCCCGCTCCAGCTGCTGGGCCAGCGCACCGGCGCCACCCATGCGGCGGTGCATCTGGATGGTGAGGGCAATATTCTCGCCATCCGCGAGGATGTGGGGCGCCATATTGCGCTGGACAAGCTGGTGGGCCATCTGTGCCGCACGGGTCGCCGTGACGGTGCCATTCTGGTGACCAGCCGCGCCAGCTTCGAAATGGTGCAAAAGTGCGCCAGCGCCGGGGTGGAGATCTTGCTCGCCATCTCCGCCGCCACCGAGCTTGCGGTCGAGCGGGCCGAGCAAACCGGCCTGACGCTGGTGGGCTTTTGCCGCCCCGGGCGGGCCGAGATCTACAGCGGCTGCCAGCGAATCCTGCTCAAGTAATGGCAAGGCCGCAAACCCGCTAAACGGGTCACGAAAACAGGCAATGAAAAAGGGCGGGGAGTGTGACTCCCCGCCCTTTTTATATCTGCTTCTGTAGCGGATTAGCGCGCCAGCAGGATACGCAGCATGCGGCGCAGCGGCTCGGCGGCGCCCCACAGCAGCTGGTCACCCACGGTAAAGGCGGCCAGATACTCAGGGCCCATATTGAGTTTACGCAGACGGCCCACCGGAATGCTGAGGGTGCCGGTAACGGCAGCCGGAGTAAGCTCGCGGGCTGTGATATCGCGATCATTGGGGATCACTTTCACCCAGTCGTTGTGGGCAGCCAGCAGGGCTTCGATCTCCGCCAGCGGCACATCCTTTTTCAGCTTAATGGTAAAGGCTTGGCTGTGGCAGCGCAGGGCGCCGATCCGCACGCAGAGACCATCCACCGGAATGACAGCATTCTCGATACCCAAAATCTTGTTGGTCTCGGCCTGACCCTTCCACTCTTCGCGGCTCTGGCCGTTGTCGAGCTTGGTGTCAATCCAGGGGATAAGGCCACCGGCCAGCGGCACGCCGAAGTTGTCCACCGGCAGGGTGCCAGAGCGGGTCTTCTCGGTGATCTTGCGCTCGATATCGAGAATGGCGGAGGCGGGGTCTGCCAGCTCGACCGCCACTTCGTCACGCAGCATCCCCATCTGGGTAACCAGCTCGCGCATATGGCGGGCACCGCCACCGGAGGCGGCCTGATAGGTCGCCACGCTCACCCACTCCACTAGACCGGCCTTGAACAGGCCGCCGAGGGCCAGCAGCATCAGGCTGACGGTGCAGTTGCCGCCGACGAAGGTCTTGATGCCATCGTTCAGGGCCTGCTCGATGACGTCGCCGTTGACCGGATCCAGAATGATGACGGCGTCTTTCTCCATCCGCAGGGAGGAGGCGGCGTCAATCCAGTAACCCTGCCAGCCAGCGGCTTTCAGGCGCGGATAGACATCCTTGGTGTAGTCGCCGCCTTGCGCGGTGATGATGATATCCTGCTTGGCCAGCGCCTCGATATCGAAGGCGTCCTGCAGAGTACCGGCATCGACGCCGAAGTTGGGAGCGGCCTCACCGGCCTGGGAGGTGGTGAAGAATGTGGGTTGAATATGGGCGAAATCCTGCTCTTCCTGCATCCGGCTCATCAGAACCGATCCCACCATGCCACGCCAACCGACCAAACCTACTTTTTTCATAATGTCCTACCCTGGATTGCTGCTAAAGAAACTCGCGGTGACACCCGTAACCTCTTGTCTGGCGACGCCTGTTTACAAGCGGTTTACAGGCCATTTAAAAAATATGCGCTGCGAAAAATGCGTCTATCCACATTACGGATTGTGGCGGCTTGCGCAAGTCGAATTGCGCAATATTCTGTGCCGTTTGCTGCATTAACCGGCAGCCAGACTACCGCTCAGGCAGACGGGGAGGGAGAAGGTCAATATCAGACGAAAAGGCCACCGTTTTTGGCGGTGGCCTGTCAATAAAGCGGTTGAGGACGTCCTCTGCTGTTGTCTGAGGGCGTAGTTGACGAGTGAAACAGCCCGACAGCTAGGGTGCTTAACCGTAACGGGCCAGAGTGAGCCCCTCATCGCTGATGGCGGGCTCGCTGCCGCTGATAAGATCGCACAGAAGCTGACCCGAGCCGGCCGCCATGGTCCAGCCCAGGGTGCCGTGGCCGGTATTGAGCCAGAGACCGGGAATGGGGCTCGGCCCCACCAGCGGGGTGCCGTCCGGCGTCATGGGGCGCAGGCCGGTCCAGAACTCGGCCTTGCTGATATCGCCCCCCTCGGGAAAGAGATCGCCGACCACCATTGCCAGAGTGTCGTGGCGTCTCGGATTCAAGGCGAGGTTGTAGCCCGACAGCTCCGCCATGCCGCCGACCCGGATCCGCTCGTCAAAGCGGGTGATGGCCACCTTGTAGGTCTCATCGAGCACGGTACTGCGCGGCGCGGCCTCGGCGTTGAGCATCGGCAGGGTGAGGGAGTAGCCCTTGACCGGATAGACCGGCAGCTCTAGTCCGAGCGGGCGCAGCAGCGGCCGCAAAAAACCGGTGGCATAACTGCCAAGTGCACAGACGATGGCATCGGCGCGATAGCGCTGCTCGCTCGCCCGCACCGCCACGGCGCGGCCGCGGGCTTGCTCAATCTCGTCGATGTCGCAGTTGAAGACGAACTTGACCCCGAGCTTCTCGGCTTCAAGGGCAAGGGCCTTGGTGAAGCGGAAGCAGTCGCCGGTCTCGTCGCCGGGCAGACGCAAGCCGCCGACGATTTTGCCACGCACCCGCGCCAGCGCAGGCTCTGCCGCCTCGCAGCCGCTGGCATTGAGCGACTGGTAAGGGACGCCATACTCCTCCAGCACCTCGATATCGCGCTGACTGGCATCGAGCTGGGATTGGCTGCGAAACAGCTGCAGGGTGCCGAGTTGGCGCCCTTCGTAATCGATGTTCAGCTCGTCGCGCAGCCGCTTCATGCAGTCGCGGCTGTATTCGGCCAGACGCACCATGCGCCCCTTGTTGGTGGCATAGGCGGTAGGGGTGCAGTTGGCGAGCATTCTGAGCATCCAGCGTAGCTGGAAGGGGTCGGCAGTGGGGCGCACGGTGAAGGGGGCATGCTTTTGCAGCATCCACTTGGCGGCCTTGAGGGGAATGCCGGGGGCCGCCCAGGGGGCCGCATAGCCGGGGGATATCTGCCCGGCGTTGGCATGGCTGGTTTCAAGGGCGACGCCACCTTGTCGCTCCAGCAGGGTCACCTTGTGACCCGCTTTGGCCAGATACCAGGCGCTGGTTACCCCAATTACGCCGCCACCGAGAACCACTATCTCCATATCGTCTTTCCTTGACTGATCTCCTGATGTGGCCACCACCATAATCAGCCGCCACAGGATATTCAACCGCTCTGCGCAGGATTGGGATCTCCGTCTGCTTGCCTGTCACAAGCTGGTGTTTGGTGCGATGGTGAGCCTGATTGCCAGCGTAAAGCGCTGTGATGTTGTGAGAGACATGGCCCGCTTACAACTGCTCCAGCGTGATCAGGTAGTGTTCTGCCGTGGCCAAAATGGTCTGCTGCTGTTCGGCGGCTTGGCCATCCCAGTTGGCATAGGGGAGGGCGAGGCGGGGATTGCCGCCCAGTTTGTCCCGATTGCGCCAGAGAAAGTGCCAGTAGAGGCTGTTGAAGGGGCAACTTCCGTCGCCGTGGCGGGCTTTGACCTGATAGTGGCACCCCTTGCAGTAGTGGCCCATCCGCTCGAGATAAGCGCCGCTGCTGGCGTAGGGCTTGCTGCCCATCAGGCCGCCGTCGGCAAACTGGCTCATGCCGCGGGTGTTGGGCAGCTCCACCCACTCGATGGCATCCACATAGATGCCGAGATACCAGGCATCCACCTCGTCAGGATCGATCCCCGCCAGCAGGGTAAAGTTGCCGGTCACCATCAGCCGCTGGATATGGTGGGCGTAACCGTGCTCAAGTGATTGATTTATGGCGTGGCGCACGCAGGCCATCCTGGTTTCTCCATTCCAGAAAAAGCCGGGCAGCGGCCGGTCGGCCTCGAGAAAATTGGTCTGCTTGTAGTCGGGCATCTTTTCCCAGTAAAGGGCGCGGACAAACTCGCGCCAGCCGAGGATCTGGCGAATAAAGCCCTCCACCTGTGCCAGGGTGATGGTGGCCTGATTGGCCTGCCAGTGGGATTCGGCGGCGCGGATCACCTCAAGCGGATGAAGCATCTTGCTGTTGAGGGAAAACGACAAGCGGCTGTGAAACAGGCTCCAGCCCCGCTCGCTCAGGGCATCCTGATAGCGGCCAAAGTGCGGCAGGCAGTGTGCCAGAAAATGGGCCAGTAGCTCGCGGCTCAGGCGCCTTGTGATGGGCCATGGTAGGGCGCTGGCATCCGCCTCGCCGATGGTGCTGACCCCGTGGCGGGTCAGCATGGCGTCAATCTCGCTCACCTCGTTGGCAAAGGTGAGGGGCGTCGGGATCGGCTGGCTCGCCGGCAGTTTGGCGCGATTCTCGTCATCAAAATTCCAGCGCCCGCCAAGGGGTTGGCCGCGCTCATCGAGCAGCACCCTGTATTGCTTTCGCAGGGCGCGGTAGAAGAACTCCATCCTGCTGTGGGGATAGCGCTGCCAGCCATCGCGGGGGGTGAGAAAATGTTCGCTCTCCACCTCGGTAGCAGGGATGGCAAGGCCCGCCGCCCAGCTTTTCAACTGGCTGGCGAGGCGCCACTCGTCCGGGCCCTGCCAGGCAAAGCTGTCGGCCTGATGTGCTTCGAGCTGAGCTGCCAGCAAGCCGGGCAAATCGGGCCAGCGGGCGCTCTCATCGAGGGTCAGGTAACAGACGCGGTGGCCCGCTTGGGTGAGTGCCGCTGCGAAGGCGCGCATGGCGGCAAAGAAGGCCAGCACCTTCTGGCGATGGTGGCGGCAGTAGTCGGTCTCCTGGCGAAGCTCTGCCATCAGATAACAGACCGCTGGATCCGGGGTGCGAAACCAGCTGTGAGCGGCGTTCAGCTGATCGCCGAGAATCAGGCGCAGCTCCATCAGACTGGCTCCCCATTATGTTGCTGCCTGCTGTGACGAGCGTGGCGACAGCGCTCGCTGTAGTAGCGAACCGCCTCCCAACTGCGTGCCCACTTGCGCCGCCAGCTGAAGGGGCGCTGGCAGACGGGGCAGATCTTTTCGGGCAGATGGGGTTTGCGATGCATGGGTCTTCCAGCTGTGGGCAACGAGGTAGCGTGAACGGGGTCAATTCAACGGGATAACAGCTTAACGAAGCGGGGCGCCTCGTGGATCATCGAGAATCGCGTCGGGTCGAGTGAGTGCGCACTTTGTGAGCGGGCGCACAGCCCGTCGGTGCGCCCCTTGTTTGCCAATTAACCTACCGCTAACGTGGCGAGGCTGCCCGCTGGCAGCACCCATCAATGGATCTTATTGGCCACCGACTGTTTACAACCGATATGGAGGGGAGTGATGCCAATCATGACAGCTACGCCCCGGGCAGCTTGCCTGCTCGCCCACTGGTATACCCGGGATCCCATTCTCACCTTCGATTTTCCTCACCGCTGATTGGCGGCACCCGCCGTTTGAATTTGTCAGCCGGACGACCCTGATCGCCCCGGCCTCTTTGCCAATCCCTGATTTAAACACGCTGGCCTTACGCCGGTGAGGAGTCTTTTATGCGTCGTATACCCGAGCCGTTTCGTATCAAGATGGTCGAACCCATCAAACAGACCACTGGCGCCGAGCGCCGCGCCGCCCTTGAGGCCGCTGGCTGGAACCCCTTCCTGCTGCTGGCCGAAGATGTCTATATCGATCTGCTGACCGACAGCGGCACCGGTGCCATGTCCGATCGCCAGTGGGCCGGTATCATGATGGGGGATGAGGCCTATGCGGGCAGCCGCAACTTCGTCGAGCTGGAGCGCGCGGTGCGCGAGATCTTTGGCTACCAGCATGTGATGCCCACCCACCAGGGGCGCGGGGCGGAGCAGATCCTCTTCCCCGAGCTGGTCAAACGCTGCAAGGGCAAGGCGCCGGTCTTTATCTCCAACTATCACTTCGACACCACCAAGGCCCATGTGGAGTTGGCTGGCGCGCGGGCCATCAACCTGCTCACCCCGAAAGCCCTCGACACCACGGCTCCTTATGCGTGGAAGGGGGATTTTGATCTCGGTCGCCTGAGCGACACCATCGAAACCCTGGGGGCCGACAACGTGGCCGGTGTCATCATCACGGTGACCTGCAACAGCGCCGGTGGTCAGCCGGTCTCCATGGCGAATATGCAGGCAGTCTCTGAGCTGGCCCGTCGCCACCATATTCCGGTGGTGATCGATGCTGCCCGCTTCGCCGAGAACGCCTGGTTTATCAAGGAGCGGGACCCGGCCTATGCCAAGCACAGCATCAAGGAGATAGTGCGCCAGATGTTTGCGCTGGGGGACATCTTCACCATGTCGGCCAAGAAGGACGGGTTGGTCAATATCGGCGGGTTGTGTTGCTTTAAAGAGGATCTCGACCTGTTCCGCGCGGTGCAGGTGCGCTGCGTGGCGATGGAGGGGTTCGTCACCTACGGTGGCCTCGCCGGACGGGACATGGCTGCGCTTGCCATCGGCCTGCGCGAAGGGATGGATGAGGAGTATCTCACCTACCGCATCAGTCAGGTGGCTTATCTCGGTGAGCGGTTGGCCGAGGCGGGGATCCCCATCCAGACCCCCACCGGCGGCCATGCGGTCTTTGTCGATGCCAAGAAGCTGCTGCCCCATATTCCGGCCGAGCAGTTCCCGGCCCATGCGCTCGCCTGCGAGCTCTATCTGGAAGGGGGCGTGCGCGGGGTGGAGATTGGCTCCCTGCTGCTGGGGCGTGATCCCGTCACCGGCAAGCAGGAGGCGGCGGACTTTGAGCTGTTGCGCCTCACCATTCCACGCCGGGTCTACACCCGGGATCACATGGACTATGTTGCCGACTGCTTGATCGCGGTGAAAGCGCGGGCCAGCGACATTCGCGGGCTCACCTTTGACTACGAGCCACCGCTGCTGCGCCACTTTACCGCGCGGCTGAAACCGGTCTGATCAATAACCGGTTTGACGGGGTGATCAACCGCGCCAAACCGTGAAGAACAAGGGCCGTTCCCGGTTAAATGGCCAAGTAAAAAAGCCCCCGCACCAAGGTGCGGGGGCTTTCGTTTATCGAAGTAAAGCTGGGGTCAGACCGCCTGATATTCCAGCTCGACTGAGCCCAGTGCCTTGAGGGTGGACTGGGCGGAGTCACGCTGGCTGATCTGGCCGTTTTTGTTCTCCAGCAGCACCGCGCGGCGGATGGTGGCGAGATCTTCGCCGTTAAGCACCGCATGGGCGCAGGCCATCTGCATCGGCGGCAGGCTGGGGTTGAAGGCGGCGTTCTCGGCGTAGCGACCCGAGAAGATGCGGCCATCGGCAAACTTCAGTGCTACCGCGGCATAGCCCTGGCTGTAGGGGGCATAGCTTTGACGGGCGGCGGCCAGCGCGGCTTGCCAGAGCGGGTCTTCGCTTTGAAGCTGAAGCTCGGCGTGATCCTGCGGGCTCATCAGCGCATCGGTGATGTCGAGATCCGCCGGGCCAAACGAGTGGGGCAGGAAAGATTGCAGGGCGCTCAAGTCATCCGGCAGTGAGACTTTCAGGATCTTGGCAGTGCTCAGCTCGTTCATAAACTGACGGCAGTGGCCGCAGGGGGTGTAGTTGACGGTGATTTCAGAGATCCCAGTCTCGCCACCCAGCCAGGCGTTGGAGATGGCGGACTGCTCGGCGTGGACCGAGTGGAACAGACCTTGCCCAGCAAACTCCATGTTGGCACCGAAGTACCAGCTGCCACTCAGGCCGCAGGCGATGGCACCGACGTAAAATTTGGAGATGGGCGCCACCGAGCAGGCGGCGGCCAGTGGCAACAGGGCGAGGCGCAGGGCGCGATCGTCAAGACCTGTGGCGGCTTTCAGGGTGGCGACTTGCTCCGGCGTGAAGCGGGCGTTGAAGTCGGCACTATCCAGCATGGGCTGCACGGCTGCTTTGAGCGGGGCAGAGAGGGTATCGAATGGCTTGGCAAAACGGGGATGCATAGTGTGTCCTCAAAGGCCAATTGGGCGGCCATTGTAGGGAGCAAGCTCGGGTAAATGTGTGAGCAGGCTCACGCCCTGACGGGCAAACGGAGGGGGATGGTAATGGAAACGTTTGTCTTGTGCAAATTGTGCGGCAGGTCGCACCCCGAGAGGCCAGCAGGCCCCTCGGAATGGTCAACAGGTGGTCAATGGGGTGATCAGATCAGCCAGTGATAGATGGCAAACAGCAGCGGCGCGACGGCAGCGGTGAGGATCCCGCACACCACCATAGCGAGCGATGCAAAGGCCCCTTGGGTGATCCCCTTCTCGGCGGAAGTAGCTGTGCCGATGGCGTGGGCACAGGCCCCCATGGCGAGCCCTTGCGCTTCCGGATCGGTCACTTTGAACAGTTTGAGCAGCGGGTAGCCGATCAGGGCGCCGACAATCCCCACCACTACAACAACGGCGGCCGCGATGGCGGGAATGCCGCCGATGGACTGGCTGACGCTCATAGCGAGCGGGGTGGTAATCGATTTGGTCGCCAATGAGGCGAGCAGCGCCGGATCTGTGCCCATAAAATGACCGATCAGCAGGGTTGTGCACACCGAGATCAAGACGGAGGCGAGGGTACAGATTAGGATGGGCTTGAGTTTGGCCTGGATCTGGCGCGCCTGCTGATAGAGCGGCAGCGCCAGCGCCACCACGGCGGGCTCCAGCAGCATGGTAATGGGGCTGCTGCCGCGCTCGTACTGCTCAAGGGGCAGGTCGAGCCAGAGGAGCAGGCCGATGATCACCGCGGTCGGCACCAGCACAGGGTTGATGATGGGCCAGGGCAGCCGGCGATAGAGGGCGCGGGTGGCGAAATAGAGCGCCAGGGTCAGAGGGATCGCTAGCCAGAAGATCATTTGTTCATCCTCTGGTAGAGCCGACCGACGGTGGCGAGGATCAGCACGATCCCGAGCACGATGCAGAGCATGATGACGCCGAAGGATTGGCGCAGGGGCTCAAGCCAGGCCACCAGTCCGACTGCAACCGGCACGAACAGCACGCCCATGTGGCGCAGCAGCAGGCCTGCCCCCAGCTCGACCCAGTGCAGCTTGATCAGTTGCAGGGAGAGCAGCACAAACAGCAGCAGCATACCGATGATGCTGCCGGGAAAGGCGAACGGCAGGATGGCTGCCACGGATTTGCCTGCCAGCAGGCAGGCGACGATGACCATAAAGTCACGAAAGTACAGCAAGGCGCGTTGCGCGATCACGTGAACCTCATCGACTGGGAAGAAAAATCGCAGTTTACCAGAGAGGCCGGGTCGCGGCATTAAAACAATAACAACTGAAATCAGTTCATTTGAAGCTGATTTGATTGGCAATTTTTGAAATTTGTCTGATAGAACCCTTTTCGAACTACAAGGAGTAGTGATGACATCCCTCTTGTCCCGAGTTCGCCAGCTGGCGAACGATACTGCGTTGCCACCCCATCTGCTGCAAACCCGTCAGTGGGAAGGGCCCCTGTGCCGGATGCGACTCGACAACACCGGTTCTGATGCCACCCCGGTTGAGCGCTGGGTGCTGTTTGACGGCAAGCTTGGCCTGCCGGTGGAGAGCACCATTTATGGCGAAGGATTCCAGATGCTGGCCCAGACCATGGGTAGCTGGCAATCACCGCAACATGTCGGCCGTTGCCCCGATGCCAGCGTCTATCGCATCACCGATGACAATGGCTATCACACCATTCACAACCTGTTGCTGGTGGAGCATGGCAAGGGGTGGCTGCTGCTCGCCTTTGCCAGCTGTCACCGTTTTGGCGGGGAGTTTCGCCTCTACCCCGATGGCCGCTTGCAGATCCTGATGAACTGCGAAGGGCGAGAACTTGCAGCCGGTGAGCACTGGCAGAGCGAGGCGCTGATCTGCCTCGAAGGGGCGGAGCGCGAGGATCTGCTGGCCGAGCTGGCACGGCTGATCGAGGCTGAGCACGGCTCGCTGATCGGCAAGGTAAGTGAGCGCCCGAGCGGCTGGTGCTCCTGGTATCACTACTACGCCGAGGTGAGCGCCGCCGATATTCGCGAGAACCTGCAGGTGCGTGCCGAGCGTTTCCCGGCCCTGCGTTATGTGCAGATCGACGACGGCTATCAGGCCAAAATGGGCGACTGGCTTACCTCGTCGGCCAAGTTCGAGCAAGGTGTTGCTTCATTGGCTGCGGAGATCAAACAGGCTGGCTGCGAACCCGCTCTCTGGGTCGCCCCCTTTATTGCTGAACCCGGTTCACAGGTGTTTCAGGATCATCCCGACTGGTTTGTGAAGGGGGATGACGGTCTGCCGCTCCCCTCCGAGCGGGTCACCTATGGCGGTTGGCGCTGCACTCCCTGGTATGTGCTGGACGGCACCCACCCCGAGGTGCAAGCGCACCTTGAGAAGGTGTTCCGTACCCTGCGCGAGCAGTGGGGCATCCACTACTTCAAGCTCGATGCCAACTTCTGGGGCGCCATCCACTGTGGTCGTTTCCACGATCCGGCTGCCACCCGGGTTGAAGCCTATCGACGCGGTATGGCGGCCATTCTGCGTGGTGCTGGTGAAGGCGCTTTCCTGCTCGGTTGCAACGCGCCCATCTGGCCAAGCCTTGGGCTGGTGCACGGCATGCGGGTGAGCGATGACGTGGAGCGCAACGGCCACCGCTATCGCCAAATTGCCCGTGAAGCCTTCTGCCGCGCCTGGCAAAATGACAAGCTCTGGGCCCTCGACCCCGACTGCATTTGCCTGCGGGATTTACCGAGCCAGCAGGCAAGTAAAGCTGAATACAGTTTCCATCTGGCTGCACTGGTGGCGAGCGGTGGCATGATGCTGGCCGGTGATCGGCTGCAAGATCTCGATGAGGATCAAGCGGCGCACCTGCGCAAGCTGCTTGAGCTCTGTGCGGCCCGGGCACCCTCTGCCCGTTTCGAATCGATGGACTTTGCCTGCGGCGAAGTAAGCCTGCCCGAGGGCGGCACTCTGCTCTGCCTGTTCAACTGGGAGGGGCAACCACAGGAGTTTCTGCTGCCGGAGGGGGGAACCGATTGTTGGCTGGGACAGACTGTCGGCACGGCTGTCACCCTGCAAGGGGGTGAGGGGCGGGTGATCCGCTACACCTGATCACAGCGTCACCACATACAATTCAGGCTCCATGACGGAGCCTGAATTGTTTCAATCAGCGGTTATCAGTCACGTTTTTCAGTAACGCCACTCAAAACCGACGGCGTATTTGGCGGAGCCATAGCCCGGGATATCACTGCCGGAGGCGATCGCCTTGAGGGTCAGCAACGGGGTGATGGGCACCCCCAGACCAAAACCGATGGCCAGTTGATCATTGGGGTTCCCCATCAGATCGACCCGCATCACCCGATAGAGGGACATATCCTCGCTCAGGTGCATATAGGCTTGCGAAGCGCGGTTATAGACCTGACCAAACACCTCCAGCTGGAAACCTGACTGTGCGCTGATGGCCAGCGGTACCCCGACAAACTTGTAGAGATGGGAGCCGTTGAAGTAGCTGTTGGTGATCAGGGGAGTGAAATCAGTCTGCTGATAAAGGGTGTTGAAGTTCTGTTCTACGATGCGATAGGTCTGCTCGGGCAGGCGAGCAAGATAGTCCGGCACATCGAACCGGTATGCGGCGTTGGCTGCCAGCGGCAGCAGGGCCAGTAATCCGAGCAGTGCGTGGTGACGAGGCATCAGCAAATGGCTTCCATTCGGCCAAAGAGATCTCTTGCTTGGGAGACATCCGCTCAGGATGTTGCAAGATATTGGTTTTTGGGGAAATCCCCTTCGTCATTATGACCTGAAGAAGGGGACGGGCGGGAAGGATTTATTGTGAAACTACTCACAACTCATAAATCTTCCAGATAGTGATAGAGACTCTTTAGAATCGCAAAGTTCCGTTCGTTACTCTGGTTCTGCTCGGCCAGCGCCTCGAGACGGGGCACATAGTCCGGCAGACGGCGGCTGAAGTAGTCGCTGCAGTGCAGGCGCCAGCGTTTCTGCTCTGTTTCGCTCAAGGTGTGTGGCCAGTTGCGGGCGCGGTAGCGGAACAGCATCTCCGGCAGCCGGGCATCGGTAAAGGCGAACTCCCGCTCACCTAGCAGATCCGCGGGGGTGGCACGCACCAGATCCATGGTGGACTTGTCGCCATGGCCAAAGAATCCGGCGTAGAGCTGGGTATCGGGGTCGCTCTCATTGCTGCCGGCGAACTCCTGATTGAACACCTCCACCAGTTTTTCCCGCACCTCGGGGTGGGTGCGCAGCAGATCCAGGCTCTTGCGGCACTGCTCCCGATCGATGCCCAGCTCGTCGGCGCGCTCCGCGGTCAGAGTGGCGGCCGGCGCCAGCACCGGGCACTTGTTGATGTGCACCAGTTTGACCGGAATGCCCGCCAGATCCCCCAGCTCCTCTTTCTTGGTGTAGAGGCGCTCGCGGATCTCCTCGCTGGAGAGTTCAATGAGCGGGGTGGGGTCGCGGGTCAGGTCGACCATGATCACCGCGTTCTGGTTGGTGGGGTGCCAGGCGAGCGGTGAGACCCAGCTTGCACACCCCTGCCAGGGGGAGAACATGCCGGAGACATGCACCAGCGGCTTCATGGTCACCACGTCAATCAGCGCTTTCACCTTGTTCTTGTTGCGAAGGTCAAAGAGATAACCAAACAGCTTGGGTTGCGCCTTTTTCACCAGCTTGGCCATCTCGATGGTAGCTAGCACGTCTGAGAGTGCATCGTGGGCATTGGCGTGAGTCACACCGTTGGCGACCGTCAGTTTCTCCAGCCGGAAACTCGGCTTTCCCTCATCATCAAAGGCCCACTCGATCCCCTCCGGGCGCAGGGCGTAGCAGGCCCGCAGCATGTCGAGAATGTCCCATCGGGAGTTGCCGTTCTGCCAGCTGTAGGCATAGGGGTCATAGAAGTTGCGATAGAGGGTGTAACGGGTCACTTCATCATCGAAGCGGATGCTGTTGTAGCCCAGCACACAGGTATTCGGCGTGGCGAATTGCTCGTGGATCTGGCGAATGAAATCCGCCTCGCACAGCCCATCCTTCATCGCCTTTTGTGGCGTGATACCGGTAATGAGGCACGCCTCCGGATCCGGCAGATAGTCCGCCGGAGGCTTGCAATAGATGACCAGCGGCTCGCCAATGAGGTTGAAATCCGCATCGGTGCGGATACCGGCAAACTGCGACGGCCTGTCCTTGGCGGGGCTGATGCCGAAGGTCTCGTAGTCGTGGAAATAGAAGGTAGGATTTGTCTGCTGGTTCATTTCGTGGTTCTGAATTGTGTCTATATGCTTGAAAAACAAGTCGTTATACGGAGTGTTATCTCAGATTGTCTCACTTTGTCCGATCTTGATTCAGTCCGTTTCAGACCAATTTGGTACATATCTGTGTACACGTTAGGACGCGTTAATGTGTCAGTGAAAAATCAGATGACCAGTCACAGGAGAGTCATATGCCACTTACTGATACGAAGCTACGGGCCCTCTATGGTAAGCCCTACTTTGGCAAGACGGAATTGTCAGACCGTGATGGATTGTCAGCTCGGGTCACCGAGCGAGGCACCATCTCGTGGCAATATCGCTATCGCTGGCAAGGAAAAGCGGCGAGACTCAAAATTGGACGCTATCCCGACCTTAAACTCGCTGATGCCAGGGCGTTGATCCCTGCAATCCGTGGTGCACTTGAGCGTAATGAACATCCCAGAGTTTTCTGGGATAAGCTCCACCAGAAGCATGATGTCACACTTAAACAGTGCTGCGAGCATTTTCGTGAACACCATCTGCCCAAGCTGCGGCCTCGTACGGTCATGCTCTATGAGCATACCATGCAGCGCTATTTCGAACCTCTGTTTATTGGTATTCCGGTGGAACAGATCCCGTTTTCGAGCTGGCTGGAGTGGTTTGATAAGATTGGCAAGAAAAAGCCGAAAAACGCAGGGCATTTATTGCGCAGGTTAAAATCCATACTTAGTTTTTGTATTCGGCGTAATCTCATTGGCGGCTCCCCGGTGCTGCAATTACGCACCGAAGATGTGGGCTCTCAACCTGAGAGAGGCTCTCGTGTGCTGACCATGCGTGAACTCGCTCAGATTTGGATTGCATTTGAACAGAGCAGGGCCAGCCGCGGATTAAAATTGGCAGCCAAATTGGTGATCCTGCTTGGTTGTCGCAGCGGCGAGGCATTGGGTGCACAGTGGAGTGAGTTTAATCTGGAGGAGCGAATTTGGACGGTTCCCGCTGCTCGAGCCAAATGTGGTGCGCCAATACGTCGGCCTATTCCTGGCAGGGTGATGATGTTGCTGCAAGAAGCGGCAGCGAGATCTCGGCTAAGGGGAGGGCCAGTATGTCGCTCGCCAGTGAATCCAAAAAGATCGTTGAGCAGTGCGTCTCTGATCCAGTTAGCAGAGCGTGTTCGAGATAAACTGGATCTGCCGTATTGGCGTATGCACGACATGCGTCGAACGTTGAGTACGCGTTTATCGGAAGAGCGAGTTCTACCACAGGTCACAGAAAAAATGCTTGGTCACAGGATGGCGGGTGTCATGGCTATATACAATCTACATGACTGGATTGATGAGCAACGTGAGGCATATGAATTATGGGATAAAAAATTAATGGAGGCAGTAAAATCATTGCAGGAACTCTAAATATAACCGAACCATGAAATCATATAATTCATCATCTAAGATGAGTGCTTTTCCCTTGATATCCAGTTGTTTACCGCTGCAGTCGAATAAAAGCCTTTATTGAGAGGTGGTGGAAATTTGTCTTCTTTAATCCACCTGTACAGCGTCGATCTGGATATTCCAAGTTTTTTTAATAGCGTTTTGGTTTTTATTAGTGCTGGTTCATTGTTGTTCATATAGCCTCCTGTTTTTTAGGAGGTTAAACATGATTGGTATATGTGTCAATTTACCATATTTTTAGACAACTTGCTTTTATGATATAGAAAAACATTCATACTGCGAAAATCAATTTAATAATTGTTTTTGTGTATTATAAAAGCAATGGAAATGGCTATGGAAAAATATGGCTTATGGTCATGATATGTAAATTTCAATAACATTTTTGACTCCTTTTAGCTCTCGATGGTTGGGTATGGAGTGTGTTCGTGTTGTCAAGTCAACGGTTGGCTCTATTCATTATTGGTAGAGTTGAAAAAGCGATTGAATAGGTTAGCCACGAGGGGGTAATAAAAGTGGGGGTTAAGCAGAGAGTTAATAAAGTTTTTGTGTTTTAAAGGATTGTGAATTCGTTCACAAATCATGATGTATTTTTTTTAAAAAACATGTAGCTCATTGTGGTTAGGATTCAATGGTGTATTGTCTGCGGTTTCATATGGTTATACTAGTTCCGAAGAAACTATTGATGTCAAAGCTACTCTTTATGGCTGCAACCTTGGTTGCAAGCAATGCGGTGATAGCCACTACGGTTATCGATGTAAACGTAATGGTGCCCAAGTCCATCGTTGCTCAGGATGGTGCTGAGAAGGTATTTAACACTATTCACCAGCGCGTAGCGGCTATGGACGACTATTACACTAGTCAACGCACCGGCATCGTCAAAAATGGCAATCCTGAGAACCTGCATTTCGAGGTGAAGCAGATCCTCGTTATGAGCGATACCGTCCTGAACCCGACGTGTAAAACAGGCTACTCAGCCGCGGTTGTTCTGCTCAACGAAAAGGTTATCGGTGTTCGTAGCTCTTATGGCCCGAACTTCGGCATCATGGCGCCTCCGCTGTGGGACGGTGTATGCACCAACGAGCAGGACATTCAAGACCTGACCTTCGCTGCGCACAGCTCTGGTGCCGATATGTGGATCACCACCAAGGGCGGCCCAGATGGCAAGTTTGATGGGATGGCTACTTCCGGCGCTGATTTTATGGTGAGTCGTTATGACACCACCCCTGATACCTACGCACATGAAGCATTCCACCTGTTCGGCGCAGAAGATCTTTACAACCGTAAAGGTGCAGAAGGATTCTGCGACCAAGGGGGCATCTGGGCTGGTCGTCTGATGTGTGGTTACGGTGATCTGACCAAGAACAACATGTTCGGTGGCAGTCCTTCTGCCATTGACCAAGGGGATATTTACCCTTACGGTCCAAGCGAGAGGTATTTACTCCAAAACTTCTACAACAACCCTGACAGCCCTGATGCCGCTCGCCTGTTGACGATGCCTGATGGCAACCTCCGCGCTTACTACGGATGGACAAAAGGCACTGGTGCAGGCGTCATGTCGAGTGCAGACATTGCTGATCGCACTTTCACAATGAAAGTAGACAGCACTACCCTGACTAATGCGAAGCCGTACATCGATGTTACCATCACTGCCTCTGGCACTGATGCTGCCGGTAAGCGTCTCTCTGTAGAGCTGTATAGCGAGTCTGGCAGCGCGGTTGTGGGCCAGCACTACAACGATGGTATCTCGCAACTGGTGCGCTTTGACCCGACGACTGGACAGACTGCTCTGGATGCTACGGGCAACCCGACCTACACAGTGCGCGTGACAGCGCGTGACCTGGCGTTCGTCGGTGCCAAGAGCTTCACCATCGGTCTGCGTAGCGGTACTGGCGGTAACGTGATTACCCAGCCGATGGCCATCACTGTGCAAGGTGCCAACACTGATGATGGTCGCAACGATGGTGGTGACAACGGTGGCGGTGGTTCGACAGGACCGATCTCATTGCTGACTTTGGTTATCTGCGGGTTGGTTCGCCGGCTTAAAATGTGTTGATAAGCCTTGTACCAATACCTTTTTTCATCATTATGGCAAGGTGGTCAAGCTGCGTTGGCATGGTAGGTCGCCAAAGCACCCAGATGTTATGAGTGTTGCCGAGAATAATTACGGGCGTCCCCAAAACACGAATTCCGATTAAACGATTTATTACAGTCAAGGCTCCCACCATGTCGGGAGCCTTTCTTATTTCTATCTCTCTTTGCCGGATGTGCGGAGAAGTCGGACATCATGGCGCAGGGTTAACTTGGTCGTATTTGTAGGTCTGCACTCTTGAGCTTGAAGGTACACCCTTGCTGGATGAGCTCCTCCCGATTTGCCAGCACCAGCGGGTAGAGCAGGGGATGTTGTTGATGTTCTCCGTTATAGCTCACTTGCATCCGTTCCAGTGCGTAATGCACCAAGGGGATCCGTTGGCTGATCAACAGCTGGTTCCCTGTCATCGCATAGTCTCTGGCAATGATGGCCTGTTGTCCTTCACTGAGCCCGGGATTGGGAACGACTACCGCAGTCACCTGGGTGTTCCACTCCAGATCCTGCTCCCGGCCGTGAGGAGAGGCATCCAGCAGATCCGGTTCGCCCCGAAAACGACTCATCACAAAATCCAGATATTCCCCTTTCTTCTCGCAGTAGGCACGTACGTGCCAGCGGATCCCGTCATAGACCAGGGTGTGGGGCACGATATTGCGGCCACTCTGCTCCTCTGAACTGAGGGATACGTAATCGACATCGACCCGCAGTTGGCCGCGCGCCGCCTGCACCAAACCCCGCACAATCTTGGGGTCGATATGGCGGTTCGGCACATCCAGGATCTCGATATGGCCGTAGCGCAAATCCATCAGCGGCAGCGTTAACAGGCCCGCTTCATGTTGGCGCTGGTGCTGCTTTTCACGGTGTAGCAGCATCAGGTACTCATCCACTTTTCCCTCACTAAAGCGCGGGACAAAGTGCTCTGTGGGTTTGTATCCCTTCAGGCTTCTGTCATAGACCAGCCCCTCCGGTGAGTAGTGGGTCAGGTAGTGGTTGATATCCCGTGACGCCTGTTGGCGACCGATATTGAAGGCGGTCATCAAATGATTGGTAGTCAGCCGTCCCTCCCACTGCAAGACGATCTCCAACAGACGAAAGCGCAGGGTTTGATCCCAGGTGAGCTCTTTGGGTGCCATACGTGCTCCAAAATGCGACATGTTTATGTAACCAGTATCGGCATGAGTATACAGGCTACATATAATGGGTCCATCGAAATGAGCGCCAAAGGAGCATGTCATGAACGGGAAGCTGGATAGTGCTTACAGCCATCACGCCGCGTGCCGGATGCAGCAGCGCGGTATTGCTCCCGAGTTGGTAGAGCTGCTGCTGAACATCGGACGTTCTTCTTATCACCAGGGGCGCGAACTGGTTTATCTCGATCGCAAAGGAGTTGCCATGCTGCAAGCCGAGTACGGATTGCCAGCGGAATGCTGCCAGCGGCTGCGCCGTCACTATCTGGTCCTGCAAAACGGCGAGATTGTCACCGTCGGTCATAAAACCACTCACTTCAAACGCGATCGTCACTGAGGCGCTATGAACTCAAGTCTGTTATCAGGTCAGGCGGCCATGCCCCTGATCAGGGGGATCTATTGCTTGCTGTCAGCCGAGCGGGCCAAGGCGTTGACCGCTTTGCTTGCCCAAGGCGCGTGTCACCAAGGGGGTGAGACTTCACCACTGGCGGTGGTGACGGCATTGGCTATCCATGTCGAGCAACATCGACTGGATTGCACGTCACAGCCCATCTATCTGGGGCGTGAGCAACTGATGACCGGTGCAGCCGATTTGCTGGGGGAGGATGCCAGCTTTGAAGAACAGGATGCGTTTCGTCTGTTGGCGCTGCTACTCGACAAATTGCTGCGAGGAGGGCGTGGCAGCCGTCAGGCCAAGCTGGATGGACTCACGCCAAGCGTGATGGAGCAGCGGGCGCTGGCTGCCCGCTCCCCGAATAGCGGCGCTGTGGTCCGCGGCAGCTGGCGGCGCAAGTCACGCAATCAGCTGGGCCATGCCAGCTGGCTGGATGTGGTAGAAGCCGCCCTCTGGTGCTTCTGGCATGGTGACGATTTAGCAAGCGGCGAAGTGCTACTCGGTGTGCTGCTGGGCAGGGATGAGCGTGTGCGGCTTGTTTACGGTCTGCTGGTGGGGGCTTTCTACATGGGGGAGCCTTTCAGGCTCGAGTGAGGTTGTTTGAATTATTCAGCAAGTGATTTAAATATAACAGGAAAATGAACTTCTGCAGTTTATGCCCACGAACTTCTGCATGTGGTGTTTCAAATATGAAACAGCTGGACAGGTCTGGCTTGGCTCTATTACGGACATTGTTTCCCAGATCGATACCGTTTGAATGGAACTAACTGAGGACTTGGTGATCCATCCTCTTCAAGTCTGCATCATGGGCACGTCGTATCATCCCATCACCAACTGGCCTCAATACAACAAGTCTTTGATTAACCGTGGTTCACTCACCCTCTGGGTTGATACCGATGCCATGCACAACTACTTTCACCAAGACCATCACGGGCGACGGGACCGCAGCCAGCTCTACAGCGACCAGAGCATTTGCACCTTAGATGCTCAAGGGGAATTTCAACCTCACTCTGCTGGCCACTCAGGGAATACTCTACTCCTTATTCGCGTTGATGAATGTGCCGCTGTGTCTGTCGGACTATAGAGGTGCCAGCAAGCGGGTAAGCACGGTGATGGTGGCGTATCGGCAGCCATTAAAGCAAAGGTTACCGATCAGGTATCGACTCAACCGGGCTGAAGGTGTTTGGTGAAGGCGATTGGAAGGTCAGAAAACACGGCGCCGAGAAGCGGCGAGTCAGGCAGCAAGCTGCATCTGGCAGTGGATCCCGCCACTCACAATATCGTGGCAGCACAAGTCTCGTTGGAAAATGTCCATGATACCGAGGTGTTGCCCACCTTGCTCAACCCACTGCGGCGCAAGCTGGGACGTGTTTATGAGGATGACGCCTATGACAGCAAAGCCAGCCATCAGCTTATCTCGCACAAAGGGGCGACAGCCTGTATCCCGCCTCGCAAGAATGCAGGGCTCTGGAAAAAGGGGCGCCCAAGAAATGAGGCCGTGCTGGTGATGCGCAAAGAAGGGCTGGCGCACTGGAAGAAGATATCGGGGTATCACCGTCGCTCACTGGCCGAGACGGCGATGTATCGGTTCAAGCAGTTGCTGGCGGGAAAAATCAGTCTGCGTAACTACAACGGCCAAGTGGGAGAAGTAATGGCGTATGTAAGCGCCATAAACAAACTGAACACTCAGGGTTTTTCCCGTTAGACAGCCCCGAGTGTAGCAGTCACCAAAGGCTGGGGGCAGTTGCTGCTTGGTTTGGGAAACATAGATGGTCGCCCCGGTTTGCCAAGCCCTCAATCCATGAAAGTGAGTCAGGTGGAGATTGCAGCCA
>NZ_JAPDBM010000064.1:0-27265 GCF_027705265.1 Aeromonas sp. QDB11
TTAAAATCGTACTTGGCGCCGCTCAACTGATCGATACTTGATCAACTAGCGCAAAGAATGATCATGCGTCGGCCCTGAGGAGGCGCCGGTCATTCTTGATAGCTATGGTAATACCAGCTCGGCGGGTTCCATCATCGCGTTTCATCTGTACAATCGCGACCTTCCTGCGGGGGCCCGCGGCGTACTTTGCTCATTTGGTGCTGGCTACTCCATCGGTAGCTTGCTGCTGCGACGCCTGTAATGGCGGGCCTCCCGCCGACATAACAATAACCAGCAACATGGGTGGGAATATGCAGAGGATCACGGGGCGCTGCGCCCTGCACTACGGGGTAACCCTGTCACTATTTTGTCTCTATGGCTGGCAGGTTTGCCCGTTTCTCGAGAGTCTCACCCTGCCCCAGTTGCTGGGGCCAACCCTGGTGACGTTCGCCATCATGTTCGCCGTGCGCAACTGGCTGCTCTCAAGGCGGCCCCTGCCGCGCAACGAGCTAAACGGGTTCGGCCTGGAGGTCGGTTTCTACCTGCTGGGGGCGCTGCTGCTCTCGTGCTACAACGCTCTGACCCACGACTTTCCGCTGGAGAGCCACCTCAAGGTGCTGCTGGGGATGACCACCCTCGGCTTTCTGGTGGCCGCCGATCTGACCCTGGAGCGGGGCTGGCATCGGGCCAGAGCGCGGCAAGCCGAGCAGAGCCTGGCGCTGAGCCACCCGCTGGCCATGCCGCTGCCACGCAAATTCACTCTCTTTACCCTGGCGACCCTCACCCTGCTGGGGAGCGTCTTCTTCTTGCTGTTCAACAAGGATCTGGAGTGGCTGGCGACGGTGGAACGCAGCCTGCCGAGGGCCGATGCCCAGCACTACATCCTGTGGGAGATCGCCTTCGTGATGACGGTGACCTTCTGCTATCTCGCCCTCATCATCCACGGTTATGGCCGCAATCTCGGCCTCTCCCTGCGCCAGCAGACCCGCACCATTGCCAGAGTGCAGTGCGGTGACTTCGACGCCCGGGTGCCTGTCACCCGGGATGACGAGTTCGGCCTGATTGCCGCCAGCACCAATCAGATGATCGGCGAGCTGAAATCCCGCAGCGACGAGCTCAACCTGACCCGTGACGTGGCCATCCTCGGCCTCGCCT
Organism: Aeromonas sp. QDB11; assembly: GCF_027705265.1. NCBI lineage: Bacteria > Pseudomonadati > Pseudomonadota > Gammaproteobacteria > Aeromonadales > Aeromonadaceae > Aeromonas > Aeromonas sp. QDB11. Next base: position 1,135 of record NZ_JAPDBM010000064.1, read on the forward strand.
CGCTGGCGGAGACCCGGGACAACGAGACCGGCGCCCATATCATCCGCACCCAGCACTACGTGAAGGCACTGGCGCAATATCTCAGTCGCAACGACCGGGATCGCTACCCGCTCGATGACGCCACCATCGACCTGCTGTTCAAGTCGGCGCCCCTGCACGATGTCGGCAAGGTGGGCATTCCCGACGCCATCCTGCTCAAACCGGGCAAGCTGACCGACGAGGAGTTCGCCATCATGAAGCGCCACCCGCAGATCGGCGCCGAGGCGCTGGCCAGTGCCGAGGCGCAGCTGGGCTCCAACTCCTTCCAGCGACTGGCCCGGGAGATCTCCCTCACCCATCACGAAAAGTGGGATGGCAGCGGCTATCCGGCAGGGCTCGCGGCGGAGGATATTCCTCTCTCCGGGCGCTTGATGGCGGTGGCGGATGTCTACGATGCCCTCATCTCGAAGCGGGTCTACAAACCTGCCTTCAGCCATGAGGAGGCGAAGGAGATCATCGTGAAAGGGAGCGGCAGCCATTTTGATCCCGGCATCGTCGCGGCTTTTCTCGCCTGCGAGACGCAGTTCAGGGAGATTGCCGCACAGTTTCAGGATCACCACTGAGCAGGGGCATCCCGACCCGTTGCCGTGATGGCTGACAGGGCACAAGTGTCATAAAAAACGCGCAAGCGGCATGTGCCACGCCGGGCCGATATTGATATTTCCCTTTATTTACAGATGTTTTTTGTCATTTTGTGATCCGGGTTCGTACCGATGACGCAACCGGGATCACAAGATGGCAGGAAAAGGCCGCAATTTGCCCTCCTGCGCCAATGATGGCTTCCAATGAAAGCGAGGTTTGCTATCATCCGGAGACATTTTTCATCTGTCGCCGGCTACAAAAGAATACCCTCATGTACACACAGTTCTTCGGCCTCTCGGAACACCCGTTTTCCATCTCGCCCAATCCCAAATACCTCTATATGAGCGAGCGCCACGGCGAAGCCCTTGCTCATCTCAACTATGGATTGCAGGATGGCGGCGGCTTTGTGCTGCTGACCGGCGAAGTGGGCACCGGCAAGACCACCGTCTCCCGCTGCCTGCTGCAACAGCTGCCCGCCGAGACCGAGATCGCCTACATCCTCAACCCCTCCCTGACCGAACGGGATCTGCTGGCCGCCATCTGCGACGAGTTTCAACTCCCCTATCCCGAAGATGCCGGGATCAAGCGGCTGTTCGACCTTATTCGCGATCACCTGCTGGCCAACCTGGCGGCAGGCAAGCGCAGCGTGGTACTGGTGGATGAGGCGCAGCACCTGCTGCCCGGCGTACTGGAGCAGTTGCGTCTGCTCACCAACCTCGAAACCGACGAACGAAAACTGCTGCAAGTGGTGCTGATCGGTCAGCCCGAGCTGCAACAGATGCTGCGCCAACCGCTGCTGCGTCAGCTGGCCCAACGCATTACCGCCCGCTATCACCTGCAGCCGCTCTCCCACAGCGATGTGGATGCCTACGTTCGTTTCCGGCTGCAGGTCGCAGGCTGCGTGCAACCCATCTTTACCCCTCGCGCCATCAAAACGCTCCATCGCCTGAGCGGCGGCATCCCCCGTTTCATCAACCTCATTTGCGACCGCGCCCTGATCGCCGCCTTCGCCCGTGGCAGCTACAAGGTGGTCCACGGCGATATCAGCCAGGCCGCCTTCGAGGTCAATGGCGTTCGTGACGAGGGGAGCTGGGTCTCCGGTCTGGTGGTGACGCTGGCAGGCGCCCTGCTGGTGGCTGCTGGCTGGTGGGGCTGGCAATTTTTCGGCGTGTTCCCCACCCGCCCGGTGGTCAAGGTCGAGGTGCCGGTCACCATCGACGAAACCGACGAACATAAAGAGCAACTGACCGAGGCGATCAATCAGGCCCTCGACCCCGACAGCGCCATGCAGAATCTCTACAAGGTATGGGGCTACGAGGCCGAACCGTTCGAAGCAACCTGTGACAACGCGCCCCGCGCCGGACTGCGCTGTCAGGAGGGAGAGGCGAGCCTCGACGAGCTGCGCGCCCTGCAGCATCCCGCCATGATCACCCTGACCGACGACACCGGCGGCCTCTACTACGCGACCCTGGTCAATCTGGGGCCGGGCAAGGCCAGCCTGATGATCGGCGACCAGAGCTGGCAGGTGGATCGTCAGTGGCTCAGCGACAACTGGGGCGGCAGCTACACCCTGCTCTGGCGCATGCCGAAGGGGGGTGTCAGCCTGATCGCCAGCAATGCCGGTCAGACCCAGATCCAGTGGCTCGACAACGCCCTGAGCCGTGCGCTGCAACAACCCGAGCGCAAGGTGCGCCGTTTCGATGACCAGCTCAAACACAAGCTGCGCCAGTTCCAGCAAGACCAGGGGCTGACCCCTGATGGCATCGCTGGCAGCAACACCCTGCTGCGTCTCAACGCCCTCTCCGGTGAACCCATGCCCAGACTGGAGGAGGCCTCCTGATGTCTACCCTGCTAAAAGCGCTGCACCGAGCGCAGCAACCGCAACAGAGCGCCCATATCCCGGCCATGGGCTTGCCCATGCCCCGGGAAGAGGAGCGCAGCCCCCGTCGCATCGGTTGGCTGCTGGCCCCCCTTGCCCTGCTGCTGGGTGCAGGCGCCAACTATGGCTGGCACCTGATCCACCTGCGCCCCATCGAGGAGAAGGTGGAAGTAAAAGAGGTGATCACTCCGCCCTTCGTGCGGGTCGAACCCAGGGCGATGGTGACCCGTCCGCTGCCCCCACCGCTGCCGGAGCCGGTGGTACAACCCAGAGCGGTGGCCAGAAACGAGGCGGCCAGCCAGGGGAATCCCCCCGCTCTGAGTCTGGCCGAGCAGCTGATGCGGGCACTCAATGAAACGCCATTGCAGGAGACGCCGAACACCGCCAACCAGAACGTGCAACCGGCCCGGGTGATGGCACTGGCCTCGGCGCCCCAGTCGGTGCGCCAGCAGGTGCCGCAGCTGAGCTACGGTTCTCATGTTTTCTCCTCCAACCCCGCCAAGCGGGTCGTGGTGCTCAATGGCCGCGAATACCGGGAGGGTAGCGAAATCGCCCCGGGGGTCGTGCTCACCAGCATCGAGCAGCAATCTCTCGTGCTGCAGGTCGCCGGGCAGAGTGTGGCCCTCAAGGCATTGCAGGATTGGACCCCGTGAGCCATCACCGGCAAGGCAGCCCTGTCGGATGCCGCATAAACAATCACCACACAGTGCGGTTATGACCAGTACCGCGCCTGAGGGTTGCTACTTTTGTCAGCACTCATTCAGTCCAGATGTGATGAAATATGCATTTTTGCGCATTGGAATGCCCGGAGCCGTTGTATCGCGGCAAACCGCCGTACACAATACGCAGCCGCACCAGAACCTGGAATTTGTTGATTAATATGACATTACGATTCAGGGATGACATTTTGACCACGCTGCTGGCCCAGTGCCGGCGGCTACCCATGACCAGAGTGACTCAGGTGCTCTTTCTGGCGCTGCTGATCATGCTGGCGCAGCAGAGCGCCGCCCTCACCTGGCGTCTGCTCACGCTGGCAAGCCCGCCAACCAGCGAGCCGTGGCAACCGTCCGCCGTGGCGGCCAACAGCCAAAGCAACCCGCGCCTCGAACTGGGTGAGGTGAGCCGACTGGCGCTGTTTGGCAAGGCGACCCCCAAGGCACAGGCCAAAGCCGCCGTGGCTGCCAATGCGCCGCGTACCCAGCTCAATGCCCAGCTCAACGGGGTGTTGGCCAGCTCAGATCCCGCCAAATCCATCGCCATCATCGCCATGTCCGGCATTCAGAACTCCTATGGGGTCGGTGACATGATTGACGGCACCCAGGCGCGGATCCGGCAGGTCTATCCGGATCGGGTGATCATCGAGCGGGATGGCCGCGACGAGACCCTGATGCTGGATGGCGAGGAGTATGGCAAGCCGCTGCCGCAGACTGGCAACGCCGCCCCTCTTGGCTCCCTGCGCAGCGAGCTGATGGCCGATCCGGGCAAGATCACCGATTACCTCAATATTTCACCGGTTCAGGTGGATGGCCGCATGACCGGCTATCGCCTCAACCCGGGCAGCAATCCTGAGTTTTTCAACCAGAGCGGGCTGCAGGCTAATGACCTGGCCATCAGCATCAACGGGCTGGACTTACGGGACAACATGCAAGCCATGCAGGCGATGCAGCAGATGGCTGGCGCAACGGAAATGACAGTGACCGTCGAGCGACAGGGCGAACAGTTCGACATCTATGTGCGCTTGTCAGAATAATGATTTGGAGTCGTACCAATAATGACCACTAAAGGGAAAGGCTGGCGTCTGGCCACTGTCGCAGCGGCACTGATGATGGCGGGCTCAGCCTGGGCCACCGAATATTCAGCCAGTTTCAAGAACGCCGACATTGAAGAGTTCATCAATACGGTGGGCAAGAACCTCAATAAAACCATCATCATAGAGCCATCGGTGCGCGGCAAGATCAACGTGCGCAGCTACGACCTGCTCAATGAAGATCAGTACTACCAGTTCTTCCTGAGCGTGCTCGATGTCTACGGTTTTGCCGTGGTGCCGATGGACAACGGGGTGCTCAAGGTGTTGCGCTCGCGGGATGCCAAGACCTCGGCCATTCCGGTGGTGGATGGCAGCAACCCGGGCATGGGCGACGAGATGGTGACCCGGGTCGTACCGGTGCGCAACGTCTCGGTCCGTGAACTGGCCCCCCTGCTGCGCCAGCTCAACGACAACGCCGGTGGTGGCAACGTGGTGCACTACGAGCCCTCCAACGTGCTGCTGATCACCGGCCGCGCCGCTGTGGTGAACCGGCTGGTGGAGGTGGTGAACCGGGTCGACCGCGCCGGCGATCAGGATGTGGACATCATCAAGCTCAAGTTCGCCTCGGCAGGCGAAATGGTGCGGCTGGTGACCAACCTCAACAAGGATGGCAACCCGCAGGGCGGCACCGCCTCCCTGCTGCTCTCCCCCAAGGTGGTGGCCGACGAGCGCACCAACTCGGTGGTGGTGAGTGGTGAGCCCAAAGCGCGCGCCCGCATCATCCAGATGGTGCGCCAGCTCGACCGCGACCTGCAGAGCCAGGGCAATACCCGGGTCTTCTACCTCAAATATGGCAAGGCCAAAGACATGGTCGAGGTGCTCAAGGGGGTCAGCTCCAGCATCGAGGCCGACAAGAAGGGCGGCGGCGCAACCACAGGGGGTGCCAGCATCGGCGGTGGCAAGCTGGCCATCTCCGCCGACGAGACCACCAATGCGCTGGTCATCACCGCCCAGCCGGACGTGATGTCCGAACTGGAGCAGGTGGTGGCCAAGCTCGATATCCGCCGCGCCCAGGTGCTGGTAGAAGCGATCATCGTCGAAATGATGGACGGTGACGGCCTCAGCCTTGGCGTCCAGTGGGGCAATGCCAACGGCGGCGGCACCCAGTTCACCAACTCCGGTCTGCCCATCGGTGGCGCCATCGCCGCCGGCAAGGATTATCAGAACGGCAAGACCGACACCGCGGCCAATCTGCTGAAAGAGTTCAACGGCATGGCCGCCGGTTTCTATCATGGCGACTGGGCCATGCTGGCCACGGCGCTGGCCTCCAACACCAAGAACGATATTCTCTCCACCCCGAGTATCGTCACCATGGACAACAAGGAGGCCTCCTTCAACGTCGGTCAGGAGGTCCCGGTCCAGAGCGGCTCACAGACCTCCACCACCAGCGATCAGGTGTTCAACACCATAGAGCGCAAGACGGTGGGCACCAAGCTGGTGGTCACCCCGCAGATCAACGAAGGGGATTCCGTGCTGCTCAATATCGAGCAGGAGGTCTCCAGCGTCGCCCAGACCCAGGCGACCGGTACTGCCAACCTTGGCCCCACCTTCGACACCCGTACTGTCAAGAACGCGGTGCTGGTGAAGAGTGGCGAAACCGTGGTGCTGGGCGGTTTGATGGATGAACAGACCAAGGAGCAGGTCTCCAAGGTGCCGCTGCTTGGCGATATTCCGGTGCTGGGCTATCTGTTCCGCTCCACCTCCAACACCACCTCCAAGCGCAACCTGATGGTCTTTATCCGGCCAACCATCTTGCGTGATGCGGACGTCTATACCGGTGTCTCCAACAGCAAATACACCCTGTTCCGCGCCGAACAGCTCAATGCCGCCTCGCAGGAGGGGTATCTCACCTCCCCCGCCCGTCAGGTATTGCCTGCCTACGGTCAGGATGTGATGGTGTCGCCCGAGCTGCAAAAAGAGATCCAGAAGCAGATCAACGAGATGCAGAGCAGACAGCAAAGCACTGTCGAGACCACCACTCCGTTTGTGCAGAGTAAACCCTGATGAGTGCCTACCATCTGGATGGAAGCGTCGGGCCTGCACCACTGCCCGAGCTCCCCTTTGTCTTTGCCCGCAATTTCGGGGTGATCCTGATTGAGCGGGACGGCGCCCCCGTACTGCAGTGTCGCCCCGGCGTCACCCCGCAGGCCCTGCTGGAAGTGCGGCGGGTAGCGGGTTGCAGCTTCGCGGTGGAGCAGCTCGACAACGAGGCCTTCGAAGAGCTGCTGATGGCCCACTATCAGCGCGACTCCTCCGAGGCGCGCCAGCTGATGGAAGATCTCGGCAATGAGATGGACTTCTTCGCCCTGGCCGAAGAGCTGCCGCAAAGCGAAGACCTGCTGGACGCCGATGACGACGCCCCCATCATTCGTCTCATCAACGCCATGTTGAGCGAGGCGATCAAGGAGGAGGCCTCCGATATCCATATCGAGACCTTCGAGCGGGCACTGGTGATCCGTTTTCGCATCGATGGGGTGCTGCGGGAGATCCTGCGTCCTCATCGCAAGCTGGCCTCACTCTTGGTCTCGCGGATCAAGGTTATGTCGCGGATGGATATCGCCGAGAAGCGGGTGCCGCAGGATGGCCGTATCTCCTTGCGTATTGGCGGCCGCGCCGTCGACGTGCGGGTCTCCACCATGCCGTCCAGCTACGGCGAGCGGGTGGTATTGCGTCTGCTCGACAAGAACAACGTGCGCCTCGAGCTCAAGCAGCTCGGCATGACCAAAGCCAACCGCACCATCATCAGCGAGCTCATTCGCAAACCCCACGGCATCATCCTGGTGACCGGCCCGACCGGTTCCGGTAAATCCACCACCCTCTATGCGGCGCTGTCTGAAATAAACTCGCGGGATCGCAACATCCTGACGGTGGAAGACCCCATCGAATATGACCTCGAAGGGGTGGGCCAGACCCAGGTCAACACCAAAGTGGACATGACCTTCGCCCGCGGCCTGCGCGCCATCCTGCGCCAGGATCCGGATGTGGTGATGGTGGGGGAAATTCGTGACCTTGAAACCGCCCAGATTGCGGTGCAGGCGTCCCTCACTGGTCACCTGGTGATGTCGACCCTGCACACCAACACCGCCATCGGCGCCATCACCCGGATGCGAGACATGGGGATCGAACCCTTCCTGCTCTCCTCCTCTCTGTTGGCGGTACTGGCCCAGCGGCTGGTGCGCACCCTCTGCCCCGATTGCCGCGCCCCGCGCCCCATCACCGAGCAGGAGCGCCTCGCCATGGGCATCGAACTGGCCCCCGATCAGCAGGTGTGGCGCCCGGTCGGCTGCGAGCAGTGCAACCACACCGGCTACCGTGGCCGGACCGGCATCCACGAGCTGGTGGTGATCGACGAAGCGGTGCGTGAAGCCATTCACAGTGCCAGCGGCGAGCTCGCCATCGAGCGGCTGATCCGCGGCCACACCCCCAGCATCCGCCGTGACGGCATCGACAAGGTCCTCAAGGGGCAGACCAGCCTCGAAGAGGTACTGCGCGTGACCCGGGAAGATTGAGATGGCGGCATTCGAATACAAAGCCCTCGACAACAAGGGGCGCAGCAAGAGCGGCGTGATGGAGGGCGACTCGGCCCGTCAGGTACGCCAGCTGCTGCGCGAACAGGGGCTCACCCCCCTCGAGGTAAACGAGACCACCGAGAAGGCGAAACGGGAGGCGACCCGCTTCGCCCTGTTTCGTCGCGGCGCCAGCACTGCCGAGCTGGCCCTGATCACTCGCCAGCTGGCGACTCTGGTGGGCGCCGGTCTCACCATCGAAGAGGCGCTCAAGGCGGTGGCCGAGCAGTGCGAAAAAGCGCACCTGCGCTCTCTGGTGGCGACCGTGCGCAGCAAGGTGGTGGAAGGTTATTCGCTGGCCGACTCGCTGGGGGCCTTCCCTCATGTGTTCGACCAGCTGTTTCGCTCCATGGTGGCGGCCGGTGAAAAATCGGGCCATCTGGAGAAGGTGCTCAACCGGCTCGCCGACTACACCGAGCAGCGCCAGCATATGCGCACCAAGCTGCTGCAGGCGATGATCTACCCAATCGTGCTCACCTGCGTCGCCATCGGGGTTATCTCAATCCTGCTCACCGCCGTGGTGCCCAAGGTGGTGGCCCAATTTGAACACATGGGCCAGCAGCTGCCGGGCACCACCCGTTTTCTCATCGGCACCAGCGAGTTGATGCAGGCCTACGGCCTCTGGTTTCTGCTGCTGATCTTCCTTGGCAGCTTTGTCTGGCGCTGGTGGCTCACCGATGAAAAGCGCCGCAGACGCTGGCATCAGGTGCTGCTCGGCCTGCCGGTGATTGGCCGGGTCAGCCGCGGCCTCAACACCGCCCGTTTTGCCCGAACTCTAAGCATCCTCAACGCCAGTGCGGTACCGCTGCTGGAGGGGATGAAGATCTCCGGCGAAGTGCTCTCCAACGACTTTGCCAGAATGCGCATTCTTGAGGCCGCCGAACGGGTACGTGAGGGGACCAGTCTGCGCAAGTCGCTGACCGAGACCAAGATTTTCCCGCCCATGATGCTGCACATGATCGCCTCCGGCGAGCAGAGCGGCGAGCTCGACAGCATGCTGGAGCGGGCGGCAGACAACCAGGATCGGGAGTTTGAATCCCAGGTGAACATCGCCCTCGGGGTGTTCGAACCCATGCTGGTGGTCTCCATGGCCGGGGTGGTGCTGTTTATCGTGATGTCGATCCTGCAGCCGATCCTCGAGTTGAACAATATGGTGAATATGTAAGTTTCCGGTGTTCGGTGGCGCCGCTGGCGGCCCGTCGAACCCACCCAGTGATCACTCTCTGATGGGTCATCCCATCTCATTCGTTACGGAGCAACTCATGAACAAACGTCGTCAATCCGGTTTTACCCTGCTGGAAGTCATGGTGGTCATCGTGATCCTCGGCATTCTGGCCAGTCTGGTGGTGCCCAATCTGATGGGCAACAAGGAGAAGGCTGACCAGCAGAAAGCGGTTTCCGATATCGTGGCGCTGGAGAACGCCCTCGACATGTACAAGCTGGACAACAACCGCTACCCGACCACCGAACAGGGTCTGGACGCGCTGGTGACCAAGCCCTCCATCGATCCGGCGCCGCGCAGCTACCGCGATGGCGGCTACATCAAGCGCCTGCCGCAAGATCCCTGGGGCAACCCGTACCAGCTGCTGAGCCCGGGCCAGTTCGGCAAGATCGACATCTTCTCCATGGGTCTGGATGGTGAAGCCGGTACCGATGACGACATCGGCAACTGGAACCTGAAGGATTTCCAATAAGTGATGTGCCGCCAGCGCATTCACTCCGCCTTGCTGGAGCAGCCTGAATGAGGGCTGCGCCATTTGCTCGTCGTCAATCCGGCTTTACCCTGCTGGAGGTGCTGCTCGTTGCCATGTTGATGGGTCGGCTTGAGGCTACCGCTATGCAGTTGAGGCTGGCGCCATGAAACAGAGTCGCCAAGCCGGTTTTACTCTGCTGGAAGTGTTGCTGGTCGCCATGCTGATGGGGCTGGTGGCTACCGCCGTCACCCTCAGCATGGGAGGCGCCAGAGGGGATCGGGAGCTGGACAAGCAGGCGCGCCGCCTGATGGCTACCCTGCAGCTGGCGCAGGAGTATGCGGTGATGGATGGTCGGCTGGTGGGCATTCGCATCGAGGATAACGGCTGGCAATTTATGCAGCGTCAGGCCAAGGATCGCAAGTGGCTGGCCCTGACTGGCGACAAGCAGCTGGGGCCGGTGCAACTGGCCGAGAACATGACGCTGGCACTGGAGCTGGAAGGCTTTGGCTGGCAGCCCGATCCCGACGAGAAAACCGAACAGAAGCGCGACGAGAAGGAGCGCACGCCACAGTTGCTTATCTTCCCGGGCGGCGAGCTGAGCCCGTTCGTGCTCACCTTCACCCAGCAGGATGACGATGCCCGCTACATCCGCATCGTCAAGGGGGACGAGTTCGGCCGCCTCACCCTGCTTACCGGCGATGAAGATGAAGAGGTGAGCCAATGAACGCCCGCGGCATGACCTTGTTTGAGAAAGGTGTGATGGTGGCGCAACCGCTGTGCCAACAACACGTTCAACGGGTGACGCGATGAACGTCCGTGGGATGACCTTGCTCGAAGTCATGGTGGCGCTGGCGGTCTTTGCCATCGCCGGACTTGCGGTAATGAAAACCGCTAGCGAACACCTCTCGGCCCTCAACTATCTGGAGCAGAAGACCCTGGCCACCTGGGTGGTGGAGAACCAGCTGGTGCAACAGAAGCTCGAGAACAAGTGGCCCGGCGACAGCTGGATGGAAGGGAATGAGCAGATGGCGGGCAGCACCTGGTACTGGCGCTATCGCGGTGTCGCCACCGCCGACAACAACTTCCGGGCGCTCGATATGGAAGTGCGCACCGAGGCCAAGGCCGAGAACCCGGTCGCCATGATGCGGACCTATATCAGCCGATGACCCAGCTCTCCGCCCGCACGCCTCGCCCCGCCCGCCACGCCGGTTTCACCCTGCTCGAGACGCCGAGAGAGCGATCGTCAATTCGCTTGCCGCATGCTCGGCCAGCTCGTCAGCGCGGTTTTACCCTACTGGAGATGCTGGTGGCGATCGCTATTTTCGCCAGCCTCAGCATGGGCGCCTATCAGGTGCTGCAGGGGGTGCTCACCAGCGACGAGGTGGCCAAGCGCAAGGAGGCCCGCCTCAACGAACTGCAGCTCGCCTTCACCCTGCTGGAGCGAGACATCACCCAGATGGTGCCGCGCAGCGGTCGCATCGAGGGGGAGAACAACAAGGTGCTGCTGGCGGCCTCCCGTTTCGGCCAGCAGAGCGATGACTGGGGCATCGCCTTTATGCGCAGCGGCTGGCTCAACCCGGACGGCATGCTGCCCCGCTCCCATCTGCAGCGGGTCGGCTGGCGCCTCAAGGATCAGAAGCTGGAGCGCCTGAGCTACCTCTATCCGGATCCGGTGATCGGCACCGAGCCGCGCATCCAGCCGGTGCTGGCAGGGGTCACGGCGTTTCGCCTCTATTTCTTCGACAAGGGCAACTGGAAGGAGGAGTGGACCCAGCGCAGCGTGCTGCCCCACGGGCTGGCGGTAGAGCTGGATCTGGAAGATTACGGCACCATTCGCCGTCAGTTCCTGATTGGTGCCGGAGGCCAGCGCGCCGAAGAGAACAGCCAGAGCAGCAACCCCGACCAAGGGGGTGGCAGCGACAGCAATAACGGGAACAACGGCGGCAACAACAATACCAACGGCGGTAATGGTGACAGCCAGAACGGCGGGGGCGCCAATGCGGGCTAATCTCGCCGCTCCCGATCGCCAGCGCGGCATGGCGCTGCTGGTGGTGCTGCTGATCCTCTCGGTAATGGTGATCATCGCCAGCAATATGAGCGGCCGCCTGCAGCTTGAGCTGCGCCGCACCGCCAACATCACCACCGGCAAACAGGCATGGTGGTATGCCCTCTCGGCGGAAGCGCTGGTGAGCAAGGTGCTGACACAGGATTTCAAGGACAACCCCGAGGTGGTCAACCTCAGCCAGAACTGGGCCCGCAAGAACACGGTGTTTCCGGTGGACGATGGCCAGCTCAAGGGCGAGGTGACCGACCTGCAATCCTGCTTCAACCTCAACAGCCTGAGCGTGGCCTCCAAGGCGGGGAGCGGCGAGGAGCTGGAACAGCAACCCTATCCGGTGCAGGTGTTTCGCGAACTGCTCAAGCAGCTGGCGATGGATGATTACGAGGCGGCCCAGCTCACCGATGCCATCCGTGACTGGACCGACAAGGATACGGTGCTGGTCTCCAGCCTTGGCGCAGAGGACGCCTATTACGAGGGGCTCAAGCCACCCTACCTCACCGCCAATCAGTGGATGCTGGGCAAGGATGAGCTGCGGGCAGTGCGCGGGGTGACGGCCAGGGTCTATGCCAGACTGGCCCCCTACGTCTGCTCCCTGCCCAACGACAAGTTGAAGATCAATATCAATACTCTGGCGCCCGAACGCCCCGAGCTGCTGGTCGCCCTCTATCTGGGCAAAATAGGGCTGGATGATGCCAAACGGGTATTGAACGAGCGACCACAAAAGGGGTGGAAAGAGAGCAAGCTGATGACGGACTTGCTCGCCCCGCCCGATACGGTCAAAGGATTGAAAGAGGCGCTGGTGGTGAAAAGCGACTTCTTCGAAGCCCGTATGGTGGCGGAAGTGGGCGATAACCGGGCCTGGCTCGAGACCCTGTTCCAGCGGGGCAAGGACAATAAACTGGTCATGCTGCGCCGCCTCAGTAGCGGCGCCGAATAAACAGCGCATCTGCGGGCCCTCGCCCGCGGGTACGAGAGATGTTGGCTGCAGCCTGCGGGCTGCGCACCGGTTGCCAAGGCGTACAACGCCCTGCACAAACCGGTATCGCAGGAGAGAGATGCGTGAGCGAAAGTCTGGTCATCCGACTGGGGACCAATAAACAACAACCCGTGGCCTGGCTGGTCTGGTCCGGTCAGGAGCAGGAGATCATCGCCTCCGGCACCCTGCCCTCGGCCGATGCCTTGGGCGAGCTGCAGGAGCGGGCCGGTGGCCGCCCCGTGGTCACGCTGGTGCCGGGCAGCGATCTGATCTTCCGGCGCGTCACCCTGCCGGGTCGCTACAACCGCCAGTCGGCGGCGGCCCTCCCCTACCTGCTGGAGGAGCAGATCGCCTCCGATGTGGATGAGCTCCATCTGGTGGTGCTGGCTCATGAAGGTCAACAAGTCGACCTGATGGCGGTGGATCGGCAGAAGATGGGCGAGTGGCTCGGCTGGCTCGATGCCGCTGGCCTCAAGAGCCTGCAACTGCTGCCCGATGTGCTGGCGCTGCCACAGGCCGTGGATGGCTGGTCTGCCCTGCAACTCGGCAGCGAGTGGCTGGTGCGCCAGGGCCCCTGTCAGGGGATCGTCGCCGACGAACCGCTGCTGGCCATGTTGCTGGCAACTGAAGCCGAGCCGGTCACCATTCACAGCCACACCCCGGTGCCCGCTATTGCCGCCGCCAACTGGCAGGCGGCGGAGCCCGAGCTACCCATGCTGCTGCTGGCCAAGGGGGCCCTCACCTGCCGGGCCAACCTGCTGACCGGCCCCTACCGGCCCCAGACCGAATATGCCCGCTACTGGTTGCAGTGGCGCAAGGTGGCCATCACCGCGGGTCTGTTGCTGCTGGTGGCCCTCGGCCAGCGCGGGGTGCAGCTCTATCAGCTCACCGAGCAGGACAAGGCGCTGAAAGCGGAGATCCGTGCCGTCTATACCCGCATCTTCCCGGGCGAGAGCCGCATCGTGAACGTGCGCAGCCAGATGACCCAGCACCTGCAACAGATGGGACAAGCCCCGCAAAACGGGGTGCTGCTGATGCTCACCGAGCTGGCCCCCACCTTTGCCGAAATACCCGGCCTCAAGCCACAGGTGATGCGCTTTGATGCCAGTCGCCGCGAGCTGCGGCTGCAGGTGACCGCCCCCGGCTTTGCCGAGATCGAGCGGTTCCGTGAGCTGGCCGGCAAGCAATTCGAGGTACAGCAAGGCGAGGTGCGCAGCACCGAGGGCAAGGTAGAGGGCGCACTGGTGCTCAAGGGTAAATCATCATGATGGAAAAATTGCAGAGCTGGTGGCACGGCATCACCGCACGGGAACAGCGGCTGGTGGTCGCGGGTGGCGCCCTGCTGCTGGTCGGTCTCTTCTACTGGAGCGTCTGGCAGCCCATCGCCAACCGCATCGCAGAGCGGGAGCGGCAGGTACAGAACCAGCAGCAGACCCTCGCCTGGCTCAAGGAGAAAGGCGAAGAGGTGCTGGCCATGCAGGGTGGCTCGGGTCGCCAGATCGACACCAGCGGCACCCTGGAAGGGGTGGTTAACCGCACCGCCTTCAACCACAAGATCAAGATTGCCCGGCTGCAACCCCAGGCGCAGGAGCTGCAAGTGTGGATCGACACGGTCCAGTTCGATGACTTGCTGCTCTGGCTCTCCACCCTGGTGGAGCAGCACGGCATTCAGGTGCAAATCATCGAGATCGCCCGCGAGGATCTGGCCCCGGGTCTGGTCAAGGTCAGACGTTTGCAGTTGAGTCGCCCTCAATGAAACATCCCATCGTCACTCCCCGCCGGTTGCTGCTCTCTCACCGTCATGTAGCCAGTGCGCCGGGCCGGGTTTCTCTCTTGCAGTTGAGTCGTTTCCTATGAAAAAACGCATCCTGATTGCCAGCCTGTTTCTGGCCGCCTATCTGGTCTTCCTGTTGGCCACCCTGCCTGCGGCGCTGGTGGCACGCTATCTGCCGCTGCCTGCCAACGTCACCAATCTGCTGAAACTGGAAGGGGTGAGCGGCACGCTCTGGAACGGCCAGATCGCCCGGCTGCAATATGCCAGCGAATCGGTGAGCCAGCTGCGCTGGGATCTCAACGGCTGGTCGCTGCTGCGCTTCGCCCCCGAAGTGGCCATTCGCTTTGGCGATCGCAACGGGCTCAATGGTCAGGGCGTTGTCGGCTGGAATGGCGCCGCCTTCGGCCGGGATCTGACCCTCAACGCCCCCGCCCCCTGGTTGCTGAGCCGGGTGCCGATGCGCCTGCCGATCCCGATCACCGTCACCGGCCAGCTGCAGCTCAAGGTGGAGCAATTTGCCCAGGGCAACCCCTGGTGTGACAACCTCTACGGCAACCTCGACTGGTACAACGCCAGCGCCGACACCCCGGCAGGCAAGCTGGATCTGGCCGACCCCGAGCTGAAGCTCACCTGCCTCGACTCCAAACTGGTGGCCGAACTCAAGCAGGGCTCAGATGCGGTACAGACCATGGGTCGCCTCGAACTGCAACCCAATGGCCAGTACCTGTTCCAGGGCACCCTGAAGCCGGGCCCCGAACTGCCGCCGCAGATGCAGCAAGGGCTCCCCTTCCTCGGCCAGCCCGACAGTCAGGGCCGCTTCCCCCTACGCTATCAGGGGCGGATTTAACTCCCATCCCGTCGACCCCGGAGCCACTCCGGGGTCGGTTTTTCCCCCTTGGTGCCCTCTCCTCTCACTACACTGACTCCCTCAGCCCTCACTCATTCAGCACTCACTTAGCGCAATAACCTCTACAAGGTGCCTGTTCACCCTCTCCTTCAACCCGCTCAGTGCGGAAAAAGCCCGCCTCTCTCGTCAATCCAATTGTCGTCAATGGTCAATGAGCGCGCACCATGTCGAGAAACGCGGCAGCTCATCCCCGTCATTATGAATATCAATCAGGTTGCATTTCTTGTGAAATGTGAGCTACCACCCGTTATTGATCTTTTTCAGCCAACTTGCAGCAATCTTTAAGGCCATAAAAATAACCAGCTGAAAAATAAAGATTAATTCAAGAAAAACATCCTCCTTGCGCGCCATCCCATCTCATTTCCGCTGCGCCTGCCCATCAAAAATGTGAGCAACGGCAAAAGCCATGGTCAACCAAAGACTATTGATATAAATATCGAAATACCTGATGAAACCCATGGGTAGATACAATGAGGTCAACTGGAGATGATTGATTTGTCTTGCTAGCACGACAGACACGCATCTCGACCGATCTGTTCATTTGGTTTTCAAGCGTTGAGGGAAGGGTTATGGAAAAGAAGCGTATCTACCTGTTTTGCTCTGCCGGGATGTCCACTTCACTGCTGGTTTCAAAGATGAAGGCGCAGGCGGAAAAATATGATGTGCCGGTGCTGATCGATGCCTATCCGGAGACCCTGGCCGGCGAGAAGGGACAGGATGCCGATCTGGTGCTGTTGGGCCCGCAAATCGCCTACATGCTGCCGGAGATCCAGCAGCAGCTGCCGGGCAAGCCGGTCGAGGTGATCGACACCCTGCTCTACGGCAAGGTCGACGGGCTGGGCGTGCTGAAAGCCGCCGTCGCCTCCATCAAGAAGAGCCTCGCATAGGTAAGGAGATCCCTGTGAGCAACATCATCGCATCGTTGGAGAAGGTCATACTGCCCATTGCCGTCAAGCTGGGCAAACAGCCTCATGTCAACGCCATCAAGAACGGCTTTATCAAGATGATGCCCCTGACACTGGTCGGGGCCATGTTCGTACTGATCAACAACGTGTTCCTGAGCTTTGGCGAAGGATCCTTCTTCTACTCCATCGGTGTGCGGCTCGATCCTGCCACCATCGCCACCCTGGATGGCCTCAAGAGCATCGGCGGCAACGTCTATAACGGCACCCTGGGGATCATGTCGCTGATGGCCCCCTTCTTCATCGGTCTGGCACTGGCCGAAGAGCGCAAGACCGATCCCCTGGCCTCCGGTCTGCTGGCGGTGGCAGCCTTTATGACGGTCACGCCGTTCAGCGTGGGTGAATCCTATGCGATTGGCGCCAACTGGCTGGGCGGTGCCAACATCATCTCCGGCATGCTGATCGGCATCGCCGTGGCCGAGATGTTCGCCTTTATCGTCCGTCGCAACTGGGTCATCACCCTGCCCGACAGCGTACCGGCCTCGGTCTCCCGCTCCTTCTCGGCGCTGATCCCGGGCTTTATCATCCTCTCCATCATGGGGATCATCTCCTATCTGCTGAGCGATGCGGGCACCAACTTCCACCAGCTGATCATGGACAGCATCGCCAAGCCGCTGTCCAATATGAGCGGTCTGGTCGGCTGGGTCTACGTGGTCTTCTCCTCCTTCCTCTGGTTCTTCGGGGTACACGGCATGCTGGCGCTCACCGCGCTGGAATCAGGCATTCTGTTCCCGTTTGCCCTGGAAAACGTCGCCCTCTACAACCAGTACGGCTCGGTTGAAGCGGCCATCGCGGCAGGCAAAGAGTTCCACTTCTGGGCCAAGCCGATCACCGACTCCTTCGTCTTCCTTGGCGGCACCGGTGCCACCCTTGGCCTTATCCTGGCCATCTTTATGGTCTCCCGCCGCGATGACTACCGTCAGGTGGCCAAGCTGGGTCTGCCATCAGGCCTGTTCCAGATCAACGAGCCCATCCTGTTTGGCTTGCCGGTCATCATGAACCCCATTCTGGTGGTGCCCTTCATTCTGGTGCACCCGGTACTGATGGGGATCACCATGGCGGCCTACTACGCCGGGATCATCCCGCCCATCACCAACATAGCGCCATGGACCATGCCAACCGGCCTGGGTGCCTTCTTCAACACCAACGGCAGCGTGGCCGCCTTCTGTCTGGCGATATTCAACCTGGGGGTCGCGACCATGATGTATATCCCCTTCGTGCTGATTGCCAACAAGGCGCAGAACGTCATCGATGAAGAAGAGGAGAGCGAAGAGGATATCGCTCTGGCCCTGAAGTTCTGATGCCCCGTGTTCTGATGACCAAAGCTTCGATCACAACAGGGGAGGAGCAAGCCTCCTCCCCCACCAGCCTGGAGAAATCACCCATGCAGTATCGTTTTCCGGATAACTTCTGGTGGGGCAGCGCCAGCTCGGCCCCGCAGATGGAAGGCGCCGCCAACCGCGGCGGCAAATCCGCCAATATCTTTGACTACTGGTTCGCCATCGAGCCCGAGCGTTTCCACAACGGGGTTGGCCCGACCGACACCTCCACCTTCTATGACAACTTCGAGAGCGACATCAAGCTGCTCAAGCAGCTGGGGCACAACAGTTTTCGTACCTCCATCTCCTGGTCACGGCTGATCCCGGACGGCACTGGCGAGATCAATCAGGAGGCGGTCAGCTTCTACAATGCCGTCTTCGATCGGCTGCTGGCCGAGGGGATCACTCCGCTTATCAACCTCTATCACTTCGACATGCCGATGTGCATGCAGGAGCACGGCGGCTGGGAGAGCCGGGAAGTGGTGGCCGCCTATGTGCGCTACGCCACCCGCTGTTTCGACCTGTTTGGCGGTCGCATCAAGCACTGGTTCACCTTCAACGAGCCGATCGTGCCGGTCGAGTGCGGCTACCTTGGCCACTACCACTACCCCTGCGTGGTCGATTTTGGCCGGGCGGCCACCGTCGCCTACCACACCGCGCTGGCCCATGCCGGTGCCGTGCAGGCCTATCGCGCCTGCCAGCATGATGGCGAGATCGGCATCATCCTCAACCTGAGCCCGACCTATCCCCGCTCGCAGGATCCGGCTGATATCGCCGCCTCCCGCATCGCGGATCTGCTGCTCAACAAGAGCTTCCTCGATCCGGCCATGAAGGGGAGCTACGACCCCGAGCTGGTCGCTCTGCTGGCGCAGTATGACCTGCTGCCGCAAATCGAAGAGGGTGACAAGGCACTGCTCGCCGCCGGCAAGGTGGATATCCTCGGCATCAACTACTACCAGCCGCGCCGGGTCAAGGCCAAAGAGGTGGCGTGGCAGGGTGCTCCGCGTACGCCGGAAGATCTGTTCGACTACTACGAGATGCCGGGTCGCAAGATGAACCCCCACCGCGGCTGGGAGATTTACGAAAAAGGGATCTACGACATCCTCACCGACCTGCGGGTCAACTACGGCAACCTGCCCTGCTACATCTCGGAGAACGGCATGGGGGTCGAGGGGGAAGAGCGCTTTATCGGTCCCGAGGGACGGGTGGAGGACGACTACCGCATCCAGTTCATTCGCGAGCACCTCGAGTGGCTGCATCTTGCCCTGGAAGAGGGCAGCGCCTGCCGCGGCTATCACCTGTGGACCTTTATCGACAACTGGTCCTGGCTCAACGCCTACAAGAACCGTTACGGCTTCGTTCGCCTCGATCTGGAGAGCCAGCAGCGCACCATCAAGAAGAGCGGCTACTGGTTTGCCGAGGTCGCGCGCAACCATGGTTTCAATTAACGGCTTCAACTAACGGTTTCAATCAACGCATTCACGTAAGGAACGACACATGTTCGATCTGGACAACATCACTGAAGAGGCCGCCACCTGCAACGATCTGGAAGAGGTGGTGATGGGGCTCATCATCAACTCCGGGCAGGCCCGCAGTCTCGCCTACACCGCGCTGAAAAAGGCCAAGGAGGGGGATCTGGCCGCCGCCCACCAGCTGATGGCCCAATCCCGCGAGGCGCTCAATGCCGCCCATCTGGTGCAGACCCAGCTGATCGAGGACGATCAGGGCGAAGGCAAGATCCCGGTCACCCTGGTGCTGGTCCATGCCCAGGATCACCTGATGACCTCCATGCTGGCCCGTGAGCTGATCAGCGAGCTGATCGAGCTGCACGAAAAGCTGCAGAGCAAGTAACCTCCGGACGGGGCGCGAAGCCCCGTCATCGGCCCGCAGATCAGGAAACGACTCATGAGCGTCAAAACAATCCGGGAAACCGAACTGTTTAACAACAAACCGTTCCACATGTTCATCTACAACAAGCAGGTGAGCGGAACCGGTTTGCACCAGCACGACTACTATGAGTTCACCCTGGTACTGACCGGTCGTTACTATCAGGAGGTCAACGGCAAGCGGGTGCTGCTGGAGCGGGGGGATCTGGTGTTTATCCCGCTCGGCTCCCGCCATCAGAGCTTCTACGAGTTTGGCACCACCCGCATCTTCAACGTCGGGATCACCCGTACCTATTTCGACGAGCACTTCAAATACCTGCTGCCGGAACACTTCGTCGCCTCCCAGGCCTATGCGCTCAAGAGCGAGTTCCTCAGCTACATCGAGTCGGTGCTGGTCTCGCCGGGATTTCGGGAAGAGGCGCTGACCGAATTTCTCGAAGTGGTGACCTACGCGGTGATGAACCGGCTGCGTCACTACAAGGACACCTCTGCCAGCGAGGATCTTCCGCTCTGGCTGCACGAAACCGTGGAGCGGATGCACGATCGCCCCCTCTTTGCCGAGGATGCGCTGGCCAACATGGTCTCCCTCTGTGGCAAAAGCCAGGAGTATCTGACCCGGGCCACCCGGCGTTACTACAACAAGACGCCGATGCAGATCATCAACGAGATCCGGATCAACTACGCCAAGATGCAGCTGGAGGTGACCAACAACTCGGTGGCCGATATCGCTTTCGAGACCGGCTACAACGACGTCAGCCTCTTTATCAAAAACTTCAAGAAGCTCACCTCGTTTACCCCGGGCAGTTACCGCAAATATCTCTACCCGAAATTTGAAAGCCCGGCCTGATGCCGGCAGTGAATGCCATGTAAATAGAACCGATTGCAATACAGAGCACAGAACATGATCAGCCCCTGCCACAGTTGGCTGCGGCCCCTCTCACCCTGACGACAGAGCGGCCACCATCAAACCGATAGAGATCGATGAAAGAGGGATTTATGAGCGAGAAGATCAAGGTAGTCACCATAGGCGGCGGCAGCAGCTACACCCCCGAGCTGGTCGATGGATTCATCAAGCGCTATGCCGAGCTGCCCATCAGCGAGCTGTGGCTGGTGGATATTCCCGCTGGCGAAGAGAAACTGAACATCATCTTCGACCTCTGCCAGCGGATGATCCGCCAGGCGGGCGTCCCCATGACCCTGCACAAGACGCTGGATCGCCGCGAGGCACTGGTGGGCGCCCACTTCGTCACCACCCAGCTGCGGGTCGGCCAGCTGCAGGCACGGGAGAAGGATGAGCGAATCCCGCTCAGTCACGGCATGCTGGGGCAGGAGACCAACGGCGCAGGCGGCCTGTTCAAGGGACTGCGCACCATTCCGGTCATCTTCGACATCATCCGCGACGTGGAAGAGCTTTGCCCGGATGCCTGGCTGATTAACTTCACCAATCCGGCTGGCATGGTGACCGAAGCGGTGCGCCGTCATACCAACTTCCGCCGCTTTATCGGTGTGTGCAACATTCCGGTCGGCATGCAGATGTTTGTGCGCGATGCCCTCAAACTGACCGAGCATGATCACCTCTCCATGGACTTGTTCGGCCTCAACCATCTGGTCTTTATCGGTGATGTACTGGTCAACGGCGAGTCGCGCTTTGATGAGCTGCTGGAAGGGGTCGCCGATGGCAGCCTCACCCGCGCCAGTTCGGTCAAAAACATCTTCGACCTGCCGTTCGACCCCGGCTTTATCCGCGGCCTGCGCCTGCTCCCCTGCTCCTACCTGCGGTACTACTTCAAGGAGAAAGAGATGCTGGGGATCGAGATGGGCGAGTTCTACAAGGGCGGCGCCCGGGCTCAAGTGGTGCAACAGGTCGAGAAGAAGCTGTTCGAGCTCTACCAGAACCCCGAGCTGTGCGAAAAGCCCAAGGAGCTGGAGCTGCGTGGTGGTGCCTACTACTCCGATGCGGCCTGCGAGGTGATCAGCGCCATTTACAACGACAAGCAGAGCGAGCACTACGTCATCGTGCCCCATCAGGGCCATGTCACCAATATCCCGGCCGACTGGACGGTGGAGATGAGCTGCCTGATCGGACATGATGGCGCCATCCCCCACCCGCGCCTCACCCGCTTTGACGACAAGGTGAACGGGCTGGTACACCTCATCAAGAGCTTCGAGATAGCCGCCGCCAAGGCCGCCATCAGTGGCGACTTCGATGACCTGCTGCTGGCGATGAACCTCAACCCGCTGATCCACTCCGACAACGATGCCCGCATCGTCGCCCGCGAGCTGCTGCTGGCCCACCGCGAGCACCTGCCCAACTTCGCAGCCGCCATCGACGCCCTCGCCTGAGGCCAGCACGCCCCGCCTGACCACAGGCGGGGCGCTTAACTGCAAGAGACCCCTCATGAGCAAGAGATTGATCATCAACGCCGACGACTTCGGCCTCTGCCGCGCCCAGAACTACGGCATCGTAGAAGCATTCGAGCACGGAGTCGTCAGCTCCACCACTGCCATTGTCACCTCCCCAGCCATCGAACATGCCGCCTGGCTTGCCGAACGCTTCCCCGAGCTGCCCGTTGGGCTTCACTTTATGCTCAGCTGGGGTAAACCGCTTACCCCGCTCACCTCGCTGGTGAACGAGCAGGGCGATCTCAACAAGGGGATCTGGCACAAGAGCGAGGCGGGAGAGCTGGATCTGACCGAGATATCCGGCGAGCTGGCGAGTCAGTATCAGCGCTTTGTCGCGATCTTCGGCAAGCCGCCGACCCATATCGACAGCCACCACCATGTTCATATGCTGCCGACACTCTACCCGCTGGTGGAGGCCTTCGCCAAAGCCCATGACTTGCCACTTCGCATCGACCGGGGCGAAATCGCCCGCCACGGTCTTACCGTCACCCACCCGCAGAGCTGCGATCGGTTCGACGACCGCTTCTACGGCGCGCAGCTGACCCAAGCCGACCTGCTGCAACTGCTCGATGAGGCCAGTGAACAGGGTGCCCATTCGCTCGAGATCATGTGCCACCCCTCCTTTATCGATCTGGAGATGCAGGGCAGCTCCTACTGCCAGCCCCGTCTCAACGAACTTGCCATCCTGACCGACCCGTCCCTGCCCGCTCTTATCGCCGAGCGCGGCTACCGCCTCGCCAGCTATCGGGAGTGGCAACCGTAATAGTGATGACAAGGGGAGCCGGTACGGGGCTAGGGAGTGACCCGTGCTTTTGTGACGGGGCCGGTAAATTCACTGCTGTGTCACATTTGAGTAGGGTATATCCTTGTATATTCTGCACATTTCCTTCACAACCTGCCTGATTGGGCAAATGCCGTGATCCTTCCCCCCAGTGACCTTTCAGCATGGAGCATGTCACATGAAAATCACCCCTATCGCCATCGCATTGCTGGCGGCCAGTTCGGCCAATGCCGCAAGCCCCGCCAAACCCACCGCCCAGACCATTTATCTCGGTGGCGATATCGTTACCGTCAATGATGCGGCTCCGACGGCGCAGGCGCTGGCCATCAAGGATGGCCGCATTCTGGCGCTGGGCAGTGAGGCCGACATTCTCACGCTGCGTGATGGCGAAACCCGAGTGGTCGACCTGCAGGGCAAGACCCTGATCCCGGGCTTTATCGATGCCCATGGTCATGTGTTCAACACCGGTATCCAGGCGCTCTCCGCCAATCTGCTGGCACCACCGGATGGGGCGGTAAACAGCATTGCGGCCCTGCAACAATCGCTGCGAAACTGGGTCGCCAAGCCGCAAAACAAGGCGCACGGGATCATACTGGGTTTCGGTTATGACGACTCCCAGCTCAAGGAGGGGCGCCATCCCACCCGTCAGGAGCTCGATGCCGTATCACCAGATCTCCCTGTGCTCATCATTCATCAGTCGGGTCACCTCGCAACACTCAATAGCAAGGCGCTGGCGCTGGCCGGATTCGGGCCTGACAGCAAGGATCCGGAAGGGGGCAAGATCCGCCGTGAAGCGGACGGCAAAACGCCCAATGGGGTTCTGGAGGAGACCGCCTTCTTTGGCACCTTGATGTCGATGTTCGCCAACTTGAATGACAGAGAAAACGAGGCAATTTTCAAGGCAGGCATGACACTCTATGCCAGCTTCGGTTACACCACGGCTCAGGAGGGACGCGCCTCTACCTCCGCGGTCAAGACCATGTACCAGCTGGCCCAGAAAGCCAAGCTTCCCCTCGACGTGGCGGCCTATCCCGATATCCAGATTGCGCGGGATGTCATTGCCCCGCCCTACTACTCCAGCAGCTACATGAACGGGTTCCGCGTCGCGGGAGCCAAACTCAACCTCGATGGCTCCCCCCAGGGAAAAACCGCCTGGCTGACCCAGCCCTATTTTGTTCCACCAGCCGGGCAAAAGGCCGATTACAAGGGCTATCCCAGCATGAGCGACGAACAAGCAGCCAGCTATATCGAACTGGCGCAGCGCAATGGTTGGCAACTGCTCACCCACGTCAACGGTGATGCGGCCATCGATCAGCTGATCAAGGGGATTGAGGCCAGCGAGAAGCAACATGGCAAGCCGGATCGGGGCTTTGTCGCCATCCATGCCCAGACCGCCCGCAAGGATCAGGTCGCCTCATTCCAGCGACTCGGCATCTTCCCCTCCTTCTTTCCGATGCATACCTTCTACTGGGGGGATTGGCACAGTGACTCTGTGCTTGGCAAAGAGCGGGCACAACACATCTCTCCCACCGGATGGGCTCGTGAACTGGGGATGATTTTCACCTCCCACCATGACTCCCCCGTGGCATTGCCGGATGCCATGCGGGTCTATTATGCGACCGTCAACCGGATCAGTCGTACCGGGCGCCTTATCGGGCCGGATCAACGAGTCTCCGCTCTGGATGGACTGAAGGCACAGACACTGTGGGCGGCAACCCAATACAAGGAGGAGCACGACAAGGGTTCTCTGGAGGTCGGCAAGCTGGCAGACCTGGTGGTGCTCTCGGCCAATCCACTCAAGGTGAAACCGGAAACATTGGCTGATATCCGGATCGAAGAGACGATAAAGGAGGGGGTCTCCATCTACCAACGTGACGGGCAGACCGCTCGGGAGTCGACCGCCTGCACGGACTCAACTCGTTGCAGCGCAGTCGCCACCACCGCGATGGTGGCCGCAGGGCTATTGCATCATCAACCACACTAGGCCCCATCGCCTGACGCCTTCCAGCGTTGGGCCATGCCTTTACCACCAAAACCGCAGATACGAAAAAGCCCAAGCGATTGAATCGCTTGGGCTTTCTCTTAATATGGCGGAGGAGGTGCCCGCCGCAATCAAGTCCAACACACTCCATCCATATCCAGAAAGTCATTTGCTATCAGTAAATTAGAAGTTAGCACTGTCCAATCCATCCCAATCACATATTACCACTGCGCATGCCTGGTGGCATACTGTGTGGCATATTCAATTTTCAAGGAGGTTACCTCATGGCAATCCTCACCGATACCAAAGCCCGCAACATCAAGCCTGAAGATAAGCCCCTTGCTCATGGTGGCGTCACCGGGTTGACGCTACACCCCTCTACCATCAAGGGCAGAGGAAAGTGGGTGTTCCGCTATGTCAGCCCACTGACGAAGAAACGACGTAACGCTGGCCTCGGGACTTACCCCGAGATCTCTATCGCTGACGCTGCTCGAGACGCCCAGGCAATGCGGGAACAGCTGGCGAATAATCTGGACCCACTAGAGATCCGGCTGCAGGAGCAGAACAAGCCGAAGATCCCGACGTTGGAAGCATCCGCCAGACTCGTCTACGAAAGCTTGTTACCTGGTTGGAAGAACCCAAAACACGGCAAGCAATGGATCACCACATTGGAACAGTATGCCTTTCCTGCAATTGGCACTATCTCCATTGATACCATCACCCCAGCTCATATCGCTTCCGTTTTGCAACCGATATGGCTGACGATCCCGGAAACGGCAAGCCGTGTTAAACAGAGGCTACACGCAGTCATGGCTTGGGCATGGGCCCATGGCTATACCTCTGCAAACCCAGTGGATGTGGTAAGCCACCTATTACCGGCTCAACCCAGCAAATCTGTGCGTGTAGAACACCAGCCTGCGATGCCTTGGCGTGATATCCCTGCATTTGTGCAAAAACATCTGAGAACAACGCAACAGTACGATGTAACCCGCTCCATGCTGGAGTTCTTGATCCTGACTGCTTGCCGTTCAGGTGAAGTCAGAGCCATGAAGTGGTCAGAAGTCGATTTGGAGGCAAGGGTCTGGACTTTGCCTGCCGAGCGTATGAAAGCCAAACAACAACATCGTGTTCCGTTATCTCTTCGTGCCGTCGAAATCCTGAAAGGGTTAAGGGGATTACATGACGAGTTGGTATTCCCATCCCCCAGAGACCAAGTACCGCTCTCAGACACAGTGTTGACGATGTTTCTGAGAAGAGCCAAAGCAGGGAGTTGCACACCTGGCCGAATGGCCACTGCTCATGGCTTTCGTTCTAGCTTTCGAGACTGGTGCAGCGAGCAGGGCTATGCGCGGGATCTCGCTGAACGAGCATTAGCTCACACAGTGCAGAACAAGGTAGAAGCCGCCTACCACCGCACGGACTTGCTGGATCAGCGGCGTCCAATGATGGATGCGTGGGCTGAGTTTGTATCCGGTAATTCACCAACTGAATAAGAAGGAAGCGGCCCACCAAG
>NZ_JAPDBM010000065.1:0-27194 GCF_027705265.1 Aeromonas sp. QDB11
GCCCGAGAAACCCGAGCCGGAGCAGAAAGAGGCTGCTTAAAACAGCTTTGCGCGACAACTATCTTGAAAAACGCCGCGGTGCTGGCGCTGGCGGGCATGGCCATTTTTGCGGTGGCCTACTGGCTGGGGCTGCACCCCATTCTCCCCGCTGACAAGAGCACCGGCTTCGCCCTGTTCGACCTGTTCGAAGTGTTCAAGGGGATCTTCTCCTATCGCGCGGCGGGGCTCGGTCTCACCATCATGGCAGTCGCAGGCTTTGCCACCTACATGTCCCACATCGGAGCCTCCCAGGCGCTGGTGCGGGTGGCAGTCAAACCGGTGGCTGGCATCCAGTCCAGCTACCTGATGCTCTCCATCTGTTATCTGGTGGCGGTATTTGTCTCCCTGTTCGTTACCTCTGCCACCGGCCTTGGTCTGCTGTTGATGGTCACCATGTATCCGGTGATGCGCAACCTCGGCATCAGCCCTGCCTCCGCCTGTGGCGTCATCGCCACCTCACAGGCGTTCGAGATTGGCCCGACCCAGACCAACGCCATCTTCTCCGCCGGTCAATCCGGCATGGATCCGACCAGCTATTTCGTCGACTACCAGATCTGGCTGGTGGCTCCCATGCTGCTGGTGACCATGGTGCTGCACTTCTTCTGGCAGCGTCACTGTGACCGCAAGGATGGCTGGGATCCCGCCCAGCATCGCGGCGATCACGCAGAGCTGGACGAACAGGGTGCCGAGAGCGTGCAGGCGCCCACCTGGTATGCCCTGCTGCCCGTCATCCCCTTCGTGTTGATGATGACCTTCTCCAAGCTGCTGGTGAGCGATATCAAGATGAGCGTGGAGGTGGCCATGCTGCTGTCGGTCTTTATCGGCATGCTGTGTGAGCTGCTGCGCAGCCGCTCGGTACGCACCGCCTTTGCCGGGCTATCCAGCTTCCTCGACGGCATGGGCAAGGTGTTTGGCCCTGTGGTGGCACTCATCGTCTGTGCCGAGCTGTTTGCCGAATCCCTGAAAGCCATCGGTGCCATCGATACCCTGCTGCACTCAGCCAGCAACGCCGGTATCGGCAGCGGTCTGATGACGCTGGTGATGGTGGCGCTGATCATGGTGGCGGCAGTCATCATGGGCTCCGGCAATGCGGCGTTCTTGAGCTTCTCGACCCTGGCACCGGCGGTGGCGGCCAAGTTTGGCGTGCCGGCGGTGACCATGTTGCTGCCGATGCAGCTCGCCTCCAGCATTGGCCGCACCATCTCCCCCATCGCGGCGGTGCTGATCGCCTGTGCGGGGATTGCCAAGGTGTCGCCCTTTACCGTGGTCAAGCGCACCAGCGTGCCGATGGCGGGGGCGCTGGTGACGGCGCTGACCCTCAACTATCTGCTGTTCATGTAGTGATATGAGTTATGTAGTGGTGTTTGGAATTTAGCGGTCGGGCGGGTGGCATGGCTGCCCGCCTTTTTCTCACTGTGTCGCATTGTTGCAATTGACGATCGGCCATCAACGCTGATTGTTGCATGGAGAAGATAATGACAGTTGTAAAGAGCCCGTTTTCCCTCGAGAGCTATCTGGCCGACTTGGCCCCGCTGATCAATCTCGATTGCGGCACCCGCACCCCGGCCGGGGTGGCTCGGGTGGCCGATATCATGACCGAGAAATATGAGGCTATCGGCTGGCAGGTGACCCGCCACCAGTTCGCCGCCGAGTGCGGCCCCTGCCTCGAGATCACCAATGCGCCCGGTGCCGATCACTACGACGTGATGCTGTGCGGCCACATGGATACCGTCTTCCCCGAGGGAACGGCGGCCAAGCGCCCGCTGAAAATCGAAGGCAATCAAGCCTTTGGCCCCGGCGTGTCGGACATGAAGAGCGGCCTGCTCTCCCTTTGGTATGCCCTGAAGGGGATGGACCCGGCGGTGCTGGCCAAACTCAAGGTGCTGGTCTGCTACAACTGCGACGAGGAGGTGGGTTCCCCCTGGTCGAAGAATTGGCTGGTCGAGCGAGCCAAACAGAGTGGCTGTGTGCTGGTGGCCGAAGCGGCGCGCCCCAACGGGGATCTCATCAGTGCTCGTAAGGGCAATGCCAAGTACCGCATTACCTTCCACGGCAAGGCCTCCCATGCCGGTTCGGCGCTGACCGAAGGGGTCTCTGCCATTACAGAGCTCGCTCATTGGGTGCTGGCCATCAACGAGCAGGTCAATATGACCACGGGCACCACCATGAACGTCGGCGTGGTACAGGGCGGCACCGGTGTCAACGTGGTGCCGGACTTTGCCGAGGCGATCGTCGATCTGCGCTTCTGGAGCAACGAAGAGGCTGCTGCGGTTCACGACCGGCTCACCTTTATGGCCAACAACCCCTTCCTCGCGGGCTGCCGGGTCGAGGTGGATCGCCAGACCTTCAAGCCGGCGATGCGCCCGAGCGGTGACACCGAGGCGCTGATGGCGCTGGTAGAGGAGGCAGCCAAAGAGGAGGGGATCCCCTTCAACTGGCTGGAGGCCGGTGGCGGCTCGGATGCCAACTTCACCGCTGCCGCAGGTGTGCCGTCGCTGGATGGCTTCGGCCCCATGGGGGGCGGTTTCCACTCGGAGGCGGAATTCCTGCTGCTGGAGAGCATCGAACCGCGCATCCGCCTGCTGCAGCGGGTGCTGGGCAAGCTGGCGAAATAAGCCGGTTTATCCCTTGTTCGGGTCGTCATGGCCCGCTCAAAACTGGTCCGCTTAAAACAGGCCCGTTCAAATCCAAACGGGAGGCTGTTGCCTCCCGTTTTTTTATCTCGATTTTGCGCGCGCTGAGCGAGCGGGCCAGATGGGCTTGGCGCCGTTACCCCTGTGGCTCGGCCAGATAGGCCAGATGATCCTGCCGCGCCACCTGCCAGCCATCGAGGTGCAGCGGGGCGGCAAAACCCGGGCCGTCAGTCACCATGGTGTGGTACTCCCCCTGCTCGCCGCAGGCATCGAAGCCCTCGCGCTCGGCCAGTTGTTGCAGCTCGCTGAGGGTGGTGGCATCCAGGATACGTCCGGCCCACTCGGGGGCCAGCACCCGGGTATCGACACAGGATAGGTGGGCGACGATGCCGCGGGCCAGCATATCCGCCAGCAAGGCTTGGCGAGATTGCTGCCAGAGCGGGGTATGGACGGTGAGCCCGAGCGGGCGGCAGCGTTCGCGGATCCAGTTTGGTGCGCCCCCCACGCTGTCGATATCGCCGGTCACCACCCCATCCAGAATCCACTCCTGCTGCAAGCGGCTTAGCGCCGTCTCATAACTCTGCTCGAATGGCGCTTCGATGGTGACCAGCAGATGGGGCAGCCCGAGGGCCGCCGCCTGACGGCGCACCAGCGGCAGGGGATGAGCGAGAAAGCGAGGCGCTGGCGGGGCAAAGGTGGCCAGTGCCACCACCTGATGGCCCGCAGCGCGGGCATGACAGAGGGCCAGCATGGCATCTTTGCCACCGCTCCAGAGCAGGATGACGCGAGACATGGGGGGATTCCGGTGGTGAACGAGGGGGCATGCTACCCAGTGGCGGGGGCGCAGGTAAAGCGGATGGATCAATCGGAGCGCAAAAAAGCAACGGGCCCGCGATGGGGCCCGTTGAGCGGTGACGTGATAAACGCCGCTGCGATTACAGCAAAATGGTGGTCAGCAGATAACCCACGGCACTGGCGCTGCTCACCCCGATCAGCCCCGGAATGATGAAGCTGTGGTTGATGATGAACTTGCCGATGCGGGTGGTGCCGGAGCGGTCGAAACCGATACAGGCCAGATCGCTCGGGTAGGTCGGCAGCACGAAGTAGCCGTAGCTCGCCGGCAAGAAGGCGATCAGCAGTTTCGGCTCAACGCCCAGTGCCAGACCCATGGGGGCGATGGCGGTCAGGGCGGCGGCCTGGCTGTTTACCAGCTTGGAGATGAGGAACAGTACTAGAGCGTAGGTCCAGGGCTGGGCCTGTACCACGTGGGCCAGGGTCTCTTTGAGCAGCGGCATGTGGGCCTGGAAGAAGGTCTCACTCATCCATGCAACCCCGAACACGGAGAAGATGGCGACCATGCCGGCCTTGAAGACGGCGCCGTTGGAGATATCACCCGGCTTGACCTTGCAGCGCATCAGGATGATGGCACCGGCGATCAGCATCATCATCTGGATCACCAGGTTCATGGAGAGCGGGCCGGTCTTGTCCTTGATGGTGAACACCGGACGCAGACCTTCGTTGGCACCGAGCAATACCACGGCAGCGATGGCGGCGAAGAAGATCCAGGTAGACCAGTAGGCCTCTTTCGGGAACTTGGTGTTGAGCAGAGTTTCACCGCCGCCGTAGATGAAGGCGCGTTGCTCCGGATCCTTGATCTTGGCCTGGAACTCTTCGTCCTTGTCCAGATCCTTGCCGCGACGCAGGCTCCACAGGGCCGCCATGACCACACCGGTCAGGGAGGAGGGGATGGCGACCATCAGGATGTCGAGCAGGCCGTAAGCCTGACCGATGCCGTGACCGGCAGCCAGAATGGAGACCATGGAGACCACGGCAACGGAGACCGGGGAGGCACAGATCGCCATCTGGGAGGCAACGGATGCCACGGCCATCGGGCGCTCGGGACGGATGTTCTTCTGCAGCGCGATGTCAGCGATGATGGGGAACATGGTGTAGACCACGTGGCCGGTACCGCACAGGAAGGTGAGGGTCCAGGTCGTCAGCGGCGCCAGGATAGTGATGTATTGCGGGTGACGGCGCAGCAGACGCTCGGCCACTTGCATCATCAGGTTGAGGCCACCGGCAGTCTGCAGGGTGGCGGCACAGCCGATCACCGCCAGAATGGTCAGCATCACCTGCACCGGCGGTTCGCCTGGCACCAGGCCGAAGACGAAGGTCAGCAGGAAGAGACCGATACCACTGATGAGACCGAGTCCCATGCCCCCAAAGCGGGTACCCAGCAGCAAACAGCCGAGTACCACTAAAAATTCCATCAAGATCATTCCGTTACCTCGTGTGATTCAACCCATATTGCCGCGGGTAGCCTGAACCATGAATTGTCGTTGTCTGTTTTATTTAGCCCAAAAGGGTTAGTTGCTATTCTGCTCCCCTGCAAAAGTGAAAAAATTGAGTTACTTCAATAACTCGATGAATTTTAGATTAAACCACTTAAAAACCACGTGCTGATAAAAGCATCACTTCTTCAAGGGTATGGTATCACTCTGGACTCACCCGCCAGGTCGCCACAGAGGGCGTCATGACGGGAAAAAAGGCTGCAAGAGAGGCGTCAGAAAAGGTCTGGATCACCGGAGAATAGGCGCTAAAAGCGCGGGTTCGGACGATATTTTCCGCCAAGTTGGGGGTTCTGTGAGTCTGATTGTCAGGGGGCGGGCGGTGACTGCAGATAGCGGCGTTGATAATCCTCACTTAGCTGCACAATATCGAGTCTTGCAATGGCCTGCGCCACCCGTTGTTGCAGTGCCTGTTGGTCGGGGTGAAACATGATGTGCAGGCTCTTGTGCTCGAGGATCCGCGGGTGAAACTGTAACCCGGCCACTTGCAACTGGCGGTCGTGATTGATCAGCCAGTGAAAGACATCCCGGTCGATGACCGCCAGATCGAGCCGGTTGCGCTGCAGTTTGCGCAGATTGAGCAGGTCTTCATCGACGGTAAACGTATTCAGGCGCTTGTTCACCATCAGGGTATCGAACTCTCGAGTATTGACGTACCCCTCCACCACGCCGATCCGGTAGGGGGCGAGATCCTCGAGCTGCTGCCAGAGGATAGGCGCCCCGGCCCGCTGCGCCATGCCCAGCACGCTGTCGCCCAAGCTGGGGGAGCTGCGCCACAGGGTGGGCAGGGTGTCGGAGAGGTACTCGGGAAAATAGCCGCTGTAGGGCTCGGCCGGATCGGCGGCCAGCCGCACCGCCCGTTGCCAGGGGTAGAAGTCGAACTCCACTTCCAGTCCCGCCTCGGCAAAGGCGCGCTTGACGATGTGACCGGTGAGGCCACCATCGGGCAGGCTCTGGCTGGTGTAGGGGGGCCACTCCAGAGTGGCCAGACGAACGGGCTTGGCCCACAGTGAAACAGGCATGCAGAACAGCAATAGCGAGAACAGCAGGCGATATCCCATGGGCGACCCGTTCCTTGTGCCGATTGGTTCTGAGTATCACCCATAACGGTGACAATAAAAAAGCCGACCCAGAGGTCGGCTTTTGCAATGCAGTGGCAAGATGCCGCTGATCAGAACTCGGCGGTACGCGGTGTACGCGGGAACGGGATCACGTCACGGACGTTGCCCATGCCGGTCACGTAGACCACCAGACGCTCGAAGCCCAGACCGAAGCCGGAGTGCGGCACGGTACCGTAGCGACGCAGGTCGCGGTACCACCAGTAATCTTCCTTGTTCAGACCCATCTCGGCCAGACGGGCATCCAGCACGTCCAGACGCTCTTCACGCTGGGAACCACCGATGATCTCGCCGATACCCGGTGCCAGTACGTCCATGGCGGCAACGGTCTTGCCGTCGTCGTTGAGGCGCATGTAGAAGGCCTTGATATCTTTCGGGTAGTTCTTCACCACCACCGGAGACTTGAAGTGCTCCTCGGCCAGATAGCGCTCGTGCTCGGAGGAGAGATCGATACCCCAGGAGACCGGGAACTCGAACTTCTTGCCGCAGTTTTTCAGCACTTCGATGGCATCGGTGTAGTCGATCTGGGCGAAGTCGGAGGAGACGAAACGCTCCAGACGGTCGATGGCATCCTTGTCCACGTGCTGGGCGAAGAACTCCAGATCGTCGCGACGTTCGGTCAGCACGGCGTTGAAGACATACTTCAGCATGGCTTCGGCCAGCGCGGCGTTGGCGGCCAGATCGTTGAAGGCCACTTCCGGCTCAACCATCCAGAACTCGGCCAGGTGACGGCTGGTGTTGGAGTTTTCAGCGCGGAAGGTCGGGCCGAAGGTGTAGACCTTGGAGAGGGCGCAGGCATAGGTTTCGGCGTTCAGCTGGCCGGATACGGTCAGGAAAGCCTCTTTGCCAAAGAAATCTTCGTTGTAGTCCACCTTGCCGGCGTCGGTGCGCGGCAGGTTTTCCATGTCCAGGGTGGAGACGCGGAACATCTCGCCGGCACCTTCGGTGTCAGAGGCAGTGATGAGCGGGGTCGCAACCCAGAGGAAACCCTCTTCGTGGAAGAAGCGGTGAATGGCTTGCGCCAGGCAGTGACGAACGCGGGTCACGGCGCCAACGATGTTGGTGCGCGGGCGCAGGTGGGCCTGTTCACGCAGGTATTCGATGCTGTGGCGCTTGGCGGCCATCGGGTAGGTGTCCGGATCTTCGACCCAGCCGATCACCTTCACGTCGGTCGCTTGCAGTTCGAAAGCCTGGCCGCTGCCCTGAGAGGCGGCAACCACGCCGGTCACTTCCACGGAGCAGGCAGTGGTCAGACGCAGCACTTCATTCTCGTAATTGGCCAGGGTATTGGGGACAACTGCTTGTACCGGATGGAAACAGGAGCCATCGGATACGGCCAAAAATGAGATCCCCGCCTTGGAATCACGGCGAGTCCGGATCCACCCTTTTACAGTTTGGGTGGTGCCGACCGGATACTTACCGGCCAGCACATCTACTACGGATGCGTGCGTCATCGAAATATTGTCTCCAGCTTGTTCTTGCAGCGCTATTTGCAACACTAGGGAGTCTGGCCCGGGCACAGATGGCCCACCATGGCAGACTAAGCCGACAATCTTACCCGCGCGGGTTTGATAAACAAGCAAAAATGTCGGACTCTGGTGGGGTTTTCGGCATGGTTCACTCAACAAGAGTGTCACGGGCGCAGGAGAGGTGGGTGAAAGAGCGGCGGCAGGGGCCAGATTGGCTGACACGGGTGTTGCGGGTGCTGGTGCTGCTCTGTTGGGGCGGCTTTATCGTGCTGCTCTCGCTCTATCACTATGCCCGCCCCGAGATTGCCTACGGTTTTCTGGTCTATGGCGGGATCAAGGTGCGTGACTATTGGGATCCGGCGCTGACCCCCTGGCTGGTACACGGACTCTGGGGCTGCTGCGCCCTGACGCTGGCGGTGTTTTTGCTGGAACGCAAGCGCAGCCGCCGTCGGGATGATGCCCTGCATGTCAATCTGGCGATCCTGCTATTGGTGCTGATCGCCGGATTGCTCTTCTATTACGTCGGTTAATCGCCCGCCTCAACGGGGTTGATCCTGCTCCTGCCTGCTTGCCTTGGGACGCTTGCCGAGCTGGCGCTCCACGCTGTCGAGCATCTGGTTGTAGGCCACGGCCACCCGGCCAATTTCGTCGCCGTCATCCCCCTCCAGCCGGTGGCCGAAGTCGTGCAAGTCGGTCGCCTCTTCCATGGAGCGGGTCAACTGGTTGAGGGGGCGTACGATCCAGGTGCGGATGACCCAGAGGGTCAGCAGCAGCCCCAGCCCGAAGATGCCGGTGAGGATCAGCGCCGAAGTGAGGATGTTCTGCTCGACCCGGGTAAACAAAGAGTCGAGGGAGTAGTCAAAGCGCACCGCGCCGAGCACGGTGTTTTCCGGCACCAGATGGCAGCTGGTGCAGTCGGTGCCGCGAAAATCCTTCTTGGCCAGCAGCGGTCGGGTGACCACCAGACGGCTGTGCATGCCGTCGTGAACTACTTCCAGACTCCCTTTACCGGCCAGTGCCAGCTGATCGTATTCATCCTTGCTCTGTTCGCTCTCCCGGCCCGGACCGTACTGTTTGCTCACCGCCTCGCCACGGACGATGCGGGCATCCTCCACATGGGCGTGATCGAGAAACTTGCCGCGCAGGGTATCGCGGGCATCCATCTTGCCGGTCAGCATCAGCATGTTGAGGCCGTCGAAGTAGGCTTCGGTCTGCTCGCGGCTCTGCTCCTTGATGAGGGTCAGGATGAGATCGCGCTCGCGCACCGCCTGATAGGCGGCGGAGAAGACCAGTACCATGGAGAAGATGAAGAGCAGGAAAAAGTTGATTTTGGCAGCAATGGAGAGGCGCATGGGCTAATGCCAGTCAGTTAAGCCTGACTGGCATTGTTTTTATTGGCTTTTTTCACACTATACCTCTGGGGCCTTGGCTTCACGCAGCGGGGGTAACTTCGCTCCCTTCGTTCCGGCAGCACAAACTGTCCCGCCTGTTTCTCCAGGTCAGCTACCCGCTTCGGGATAGTACCCGGTGATAGGTACGGCATGCAGCTCAGTTCATGGATAAGATAGACCGACGCCATGTGAAAACTCAGCTGGCTGGCCGTGTATCCCTTCAGGCTCGCCGCCATCTTCACCATCTGGCTGCGCAGCAGGTTGTACGCCAACAGCACGCCCCATAGCTCTTGCCGTATTCCCGCCGCCTTTTTGCTGCGCAGGGTCAATCGGTGTTGTTGCAGGCTGTGCTTCATCTCCCGATAGCCCAACTCGATTTCCCAGCGGTGGCTGTAGAGTTCGACAATGTCGGCGCCCGGGAAACGCATCGGGTCTACCATCGAGGTCAGCACTTGGCGCTCCTTGCCGTTGATAGTGCGAGTCAGCAAGCGGGCTTCCACCGTGTCCGGTAGTTGCGGCCACTTCTTCCTCGCCTGTGGACTGGTATTGAGATGCACCAACACATCCTGACGCCCCAGCTTGCGCACCACCTCGTATTGCGTGCCCTTTTTGAGTGGCAGCAGCCAGTGGCGCTCGCAGCCGGTGGTTTGCCAGGCATGGAGCAAGCCAAGCGAATAGAACCCCTTGTCGAACAGGGTCAGCGAGTGGTCTGGCGTGCGTTCGATAAGCTGCTCGGCCAGCACCATCTCGTTGACGGCGCAGCTTTCCATGACGGCTTGCGTGAGCAGATGGCTGGTGAGTTCCATCTGGCAGAGCATCCGTACCTGCGGATAGGCAGTCTCCCCATGCTGGGTGCCGGGTTTGGCAAAGGCGGCGGCATTGTCCGGGGTATCGGGGGTACGCCACATCACGCCATCGACGGCGAGCAGTTGCAGCCCGGCCCAGCCGGGGTGATTGGCCTGCTGGTGCCAGAGCGAGGCGGTCTCGTGAAACAGCCGTTCGATACTCTTGTCCCCGAGCTTTTGGCGGGCTTGCAGGAAGGCGCTGGGGGCAACAAAGGGACGGTCACCGGGCAACAGGATATCGAGCTGATTGACCAGCTGGGTCATGGGGACGTGGCGGAATATGGCCATGCCGATGATGGCCCAGACTAGGCGCTCCATGGGCATGCGGCGACGGCGCAGGGTAGCGACGCCCTCTTCGCCGAGCAGCGTCATGATGAGCTCGGAGGGAATGAGGTCAGAGAGTGACTCAAACTGAGCGGCATTGCTGGCGTGGAGGAAGTCGAGAGCCTGTACGATACGCATAAAAAATCCGAAACCAATCAACAGGTTTCGGATTTTTACACATCAGGAGGATCGGTCAATGGATCCTTAACTGATCGGCATTAGGCGCATGGGCAGTCTTTCTTGATGGTAAAACCGCAGCAGTTTACCCCTCTTGGCGCCTCAGGTCTGGTGTTTTGCTCACATTACGGCAAGTGAAACCGCAGTGACGAAGATAAAGTTGCCCTCTATATATCTCAAATACGGGTAGTCAAACGGGCGGCGCGATGGCCGCCCGTCGCTTGCCTTAAAACTCGCCCTCGGCGATGGCCTGACGGATGGCGCCGGTCAATACCCCAAGCTCCTCCGGAGTGATGACGAAGGGGGGCATCAAGTAGACCAGCTTGCCAAAGGGGCGGATCCAGGCGCCCAGTTCGACAAACTTGCGCTGGATGCGCGCCACATCCACCCGCTCTTTCATCTCCACCACCCCGATGGCGCCGAGTACCCGCACATCGGCGACCGCCGGGTGCAGGGTCAGCTGCACCAGCTCGGTACGCAGCTGGTGCTCGATGGCGCGCACCCGCTCCTGCCACGGCGAGGCGAGCAGCAGATCGATGGAAGCGTTGGCCACCGCGCAGGCGAGCGGATTACCCATAAAGGTGGGGCCGTGCATAAAGACCCCCGCCTTGCCGTCGCAGATGGTGCGGGCGACATGCTCGGTGGTCAGGGTCGCCGAGAGGGTGAGATAGCCGCCAGTGAGCGCCTTGCCTAGACACATGATGTCGGGGCTGATCCCCGCCCAGTCGCAGGCAAACAGCTGGCCGGTGCGGCCAAAGCCGGTGGCAATCTCGTCGGCAATCAGCAGCACGCCGAACTCGTCGCACAGGGCGCGCACCCACTGCAGGTAGCGGGGGTGGTAGAAGCGCATACCGCCAGCCCCCTGCACGATGGGTTCGAGCACGATGGCGGCGATCTCTTCGTGATGATCGGCTACCAGCGTTGCCAGCTCCACCACGCACTGCTCGTCCCACTCGGCGTGGAAGCGGCAGCTGGGTGCCGGGGCGAAGTACTGCTCTGGCAGGAATCCCTGGTAGAGCTCATGCATGCCGCCATCGGGATCACAGACGCTCATGGCGCCAAAGGTGTCGCCGTGATAGCCGCCGCGCAGGGTGAGGAACTTGGCTCTGGGCGTGCCCTTGCTGTGCCAGTACTGCTGGGCCATCTTGAGCGCCACTTCCACTGCCACCGAGCCGGAATCGGCCAGAAACACCCGATCCAGTCCGGCCGGGGTGATCTCCACCAGTTTGCGACAGAGCTCGACCGCCGGAGCGTGGGTCAGGCCGCCGAACATCACGTGAGACATCTTGCCGAGCTGGGCGGTGGCCGCAGCATCCAGTTCCGGCACCTGATAACCGTGGACGCAGGCCCACCAGGAGCTCATGCCATCTACCAGTTCGCGGCCATCGCTGAGGGTGAGGGTCACCCCTTTGGCGCTGGCCACTTCATAGCAGGGCAGGGGATGGGTGAGGGAGGTATAGGGGTGCCAGACGTGGTGCAGGTCGAATTCTTGATTGGTCATTTGTTGTTCTATTGTCAATTTGTTTGATCTGGTCGGTGTTGACAGTCTACGCGCGCTCTCTACACTAGCCAACAATTTCAGCCACTTGGCGCCAGTCCTCACAGCGAGGAGGTCGGCCGATGGCGGCTTTTGCGGTCCTTCATCCCAGGATGGCGGCGCAGGATCCCACTTATAACAACTGGAAGCCATGTATGAATGCTCTCACCCTGGGCGGCCACGTCCTTCGTCACGACTGGACCCTCGCCGAGGTCCAGGCCCTGTTTGCCCTGCCATTCAACGATCTGCTGTTCCAGGCTCAGACCGTACACCGCGCCCATTTCGACCCGAACGAGGTGCAGGTGAGCACCCTGCTCTCCATCAAGACCGGCGCCTGCCCGGAGGATTGCAAATACTGCCCCCAGAGCGCCCGCTACCACACCGGGCTCGAGACCGAGCGGCTGATGGAGGTGGAAAAGGTGCTGGAGCGGGCCCGCGAGGCCAAGGCCAACGGCTCGTCGCGCTTCTGCATGGGGGCCGCCTGGCGCAACCCCAAAGAGAGGGACATGCCCTATATCCTGCGCATGGTCGAGGAGGTGCGCGGGCTGGGGATGGAGACCTGCATGACGCTAGGGATGCTGACTGCGGATCAGGCGGCGCGCCTGGGTGCTGCCGGGCTTGATTACTACAACCACAACCTCGACACCTCGCCGGAGTTCTACGGCGACATCATCACCACCCGCACCTATCAGGACCGCCTGGATACCCTGGAGCACGTGCGCGGCGCTGGCATGAAGGTCTGCTCCGGCGGCATCGTTGGCATGGGCGAACAGGCCAAAGACCGGGCGGGCCTGTTGATGGCGCTGGCCAACTTGCCCCGTCACCCTGAAAGCGTGCCCATCAACATGCTGGTCAAGGTGAAGGGGACGCCACTGGAGAACGAAGAGAACCTCGATCCGTTCGAATTTATCCGCACCATCGCCGTGGCGCGGATCATGATGCCCGCCTCCCATGTGCGCCTCTCTGCCGGGCGGGAGAAGATGAACGAGCAGATGCAGGCGATGTGCTTTATGGCGGGCGCCAACTCCATCTTCTACGGCTGCAAGCTGCTGACCACGCCGAACCCGGACGAAAACAGCGATATGCAGCTGTTCAAGCGGCTCGGCATTCGCCCTGCCCAGCGCGCCCAGAAGCCGGATCAGGTCCAAGAAGAGGAGCTGCTGGCCGAGGTGAGTCGCCAGAGCGAACCTGCCGAGATGTTTTATGACGCCACTCGCCCCCGTGCAGGGGCCGTGCGGTCATGACTGGCCCTGCAGTCACAGGCCCCTTTGCATTGGGCACGGCGCTGGCCGAGCGCGAGCAGGCCAATCTGCTGCGTCGCCGCATCGCGACGCAAGGCAGCGTGGCAGGGCGGTTACAGGTGGCCGGGCGTGATTACCTCAATTTCTCCGCCAACGAGTATCTGGGGCTGGCGGATCACGGCGCCATCAAAGCTGCCTTCAAAGCGGGGATTGAGCGTTATGGCACGGGCTCCGGCGCCTCGCCGCTGGTGACCGGTTACAGCCGCGCCCACCAACAGCTGGAAGAGACGCTTGCCGAGTGGTTAGGGGTGGAGGCGGTGCTGCTGTTCAACTGCGGTTTTTCGGCCAATCAGGCGGTGCTCAAAGCGCTGCTCGGCAAGGAGCATCTGTTGTGGCAGGACAAACTCAACCACGCCTCCCTGCAGGAGATGGGCAGCCAGCTCCCCTGCAAGATGAAGCGCTTTGGCCACAACGATATGAAGGCCCTTGAGCGGCTGCTTGAGCCGAATCGCGGGCTGATTGTTTCGGAAGGGGTGTTCAGCATGGATGGGGATCAGGCTCCCTGGACTGCACTTGCAACACTCGCCGCCCAAAGCGGCAACTGGCTGATGATCGACGATGCCCACGGCCTCGGCGTGCTGGGGCCAGAGGGGCGCGGCACGCTGGCGGCGCAGGGGGTTCAGCCTGCCAGTGTGCACATCCAGATGGGCACCTTTGGCAAGGCGCTTGGCGTCGCTGGCGCCTTTGTCGGCGGCAGCCGCGAGCTGGTGGATTATCTGGTCAACTTCGCCCGCCACTATGTCTACAGCACCCATATGCCCGCCGCGCAGGCTTGCGCAGTCAGCCAGAGTATCGAACTGGTGCGTGCCGCCGACGAGGCTCGTGCCCATCTTGGTCAGCTGATCACCCGTTTCCGACAAGGGGCACAGGGGCTGGGCTGGCAGCTTGGTGCGAGCGACACTCCAATCCAGCCGCTGCTGGTGGGGGAGAGCAGTGCCGCCCTGCAACTGGCCGAGCGACTGCGGGATCGCGGTGTCTGGGTGAGTGCTATCCGCCCGCCCACGGTGCCGGTCGGTACGGCGCGGCTGCGCATTACCTTGAGTGCGGCTCACCACGAACAGGATGTGGATCGCTTGCTAGATGCCCTTGGCCCCTGTTCGGGCAGTGCCAATCTGGAGGGCGTTCACCATGGATGAGCGCTTCCAGTCGGTGGACAAGGCGCAGCTTGCTCGCCGTTTCGGCGCCGCCGCCCGTCATTACGATGCCCACGCCCGCTTTCAGCAGGAGGTGGGTCAGGCGCTGCTGGAATGGATGCCGGACAGGGCGGTTGGCACTGATCTGACGGTGAGCGGGCTGGATCTGGGCTGCGGCACCGGTTTTTTCTTGCCTCAGCTTGCGAACCGCTGTCACCAGCTGGTGGGGCTGGATCTGGCCCCCGGCATGCTGGCGCAGGCCGCCCAGCGCGGCAGCGGTGCCTGTCTGCTCTGCGGCGATGCGGAGCAGCTTCCTTTCGCCGATAACGCGTTCGACTGGGTCTTCTCCAGTCTGGCGTTGCAGTGGTGCGAGCGTCCGGCTCACGCCTTTGGCGAGTTGCTGCGGGTGGTCAAACCGGGCGGCCATATCTTTTTCTCGACTCTGCTCGATGAGTCGCTCTGGCAGTTGCGAGCTGCTTGGCAGCAGCTTGATGGTCGCGCCCATGTCAATCGCTTCCTCAGCCTGTCACAATTGGAGCAGGCGCTCGCCGCCGCCGGGGTAGCCTCTCCCGAGCTGCGGTGTGTCACCTGGGATCTCGCCTATCTTGAATTGCCGCAGCTGCTGCGCGATCTCAAGGGGATCGGGGCCAATCAGGTCAACGACAATCAGGGGGGCACCGCCTCGGCCGGTCTGAGCGGTCGCGCCAGATTGCAGCAGCTGGCTCAGGCGTATGAGGCGTTTCGCCAGCCCGACGGCAGGCTCGTCGCCAGTTATCGGGTGTGCCTCGGTCGTCTCAGCAAGCCTCGCTGAGCGCCGGGAATCGCAGTATGTGCAGGGCAGTGTGCCACTCCCTGCCAAGGAGAGAACCGTATGAAATCATTCTTTATCACCGGCACCGATACCGATGTGGGCAAGACGCTGGTGGCGCGCACTTTGCTGCGTGAATTCAGCGCACAGGGGATCAAGTGCGCAGGCTACAAGCCGATCTCGGCGGGGTGTGCCCGCACTCCGGACGGGTTGCGCAACCTCGATGCCGTCCTGTTGCAGGAGGCAGCGAGCCTGCCACTGCCCTACGAGGTGGTCAATCCGTTTGCCTACGAGCCACCGATTGCGCCCCACATCGCCGCCAGCGAGGCGCGTCAGCCCATCACCCTGGATGGGTTGAGCGATGGGCTGCGCAAGATAGAGCAGGCTGGCGCCGAGATCACGGTGGTGGAGGGGGCGGGGGGCTGGTATCTGCCGCTCGATCGCAAGCATTTACTGTCAGACTGGGTCAAGCAGGAGAACATGGCGGTGATCATGGTGGTGGGGGCCAAGCTGGGTTGCCTCAACCATGCGCTGCTCACCTTTGCCGCCATTCGCAACGATCAGCTGCCGGTGGCGGGCTGGGTAATTAATCGGCTCCATGGTTCCATGAGTCATTATCAGGAAAATCTGGACACCCTGAGGGGCCTGCTGCCAGCCCCCTTCCTCGGTGAAATTCCGTTTATAAACAATCCGCTTGAAGCCAATTTGCAGGGGCGTATCGATATATCGCCGCTACTGTGACGGCATATTCAGCGAACATTCATCGAATCTCCCTAGAATGTCGACATTAACATGATCAGGTGGGGATCCCGAGTGGTCCCCGGTCATGTCCTTTATCTTCACAAGGAGTCTATATGAAGCGAATTATGCTATTCCTGGTGACCAACCTGGCCGTCATGCTGGTGCTGGGGGTGGTACTCAATATCCTGTTCTCGGTTCTGGGGATCAACAAGTCCAGCATTTCCGGGCTGTTGGTGTTCTGTGCCGTGTTCGGTTTTGGGGGTTCCTTTATCTCCTTGCTGATGTCCAAGTGGATGGCCAAGCGCAGCTATGGCGTCCAGGTCATCGAGCAACCCCGTAACGAGACAGAGCACTGGCTGGTGAGCACTGTGGCTCGTCAGGCCCGCGAAGCTGGTATCAAGATGCCGGAAGTGGGGATCTACGACTCGCCCGAGATGAACGCCTTTGCAACCGGTGCCCGCCGCGATGATTCGCTGGTGGCGGTCTCCTCCGGCCTGCTCTACAGCATGAGCCGTGACGAGGCGGAAGCGGTGCTGGCCCACGAAGTGAGCCACGTGGCCAACGGCGACATGGTGACCCTGACCCTGATCCAGGGGGTGGTGAACACCTTCGTGATGTTCTTCGCCCGCATCGTGGCTGGCGTCATCAGCAACTTCTTCAGCTCCAACAATGAGGAAGAGAGCAGCAGCACCGGCGGTTTTGCCTACATGATCACCGTGTTCGTGCTGGAGATGCTGTTTGGCATTCTGGCCTCCATCATCGTCATGTGGTTCAGCCGTCAGCGCGAATTCCGTGCCGATGCCGGTGCCGCCAAGCTGGCCGGTCGTGACAAGATGATTGCCGCCCTTGAGCGCCTCTCCCGCGGTGCCGAGCCGCAGTTGGAAGGCTCCATGATGGCCTTTGGCATCAACGGCAAGCGCTCCATGAGCGAGCTGTTCATGAGCCACCCGCCCATCGAGCAGCGCATCGCCGCCCTGCGTGGTTGATAGATGCTGGATGACAGGGGATAACCCCGAATAAAAAAACGGCTGCCTTCGGGCAGCCGTTTTGCTTTGCAGCGTTTCTTAAAGTTTGAAGTGCCCCATCTCCTGGCGCAGCACCCGTGACAGCTGCTTGAGCTTGGCCGCCTCTTGCGACACGTGGCGGGCGGCATCCCCCGATTGCTCCGAGAGAGAGGTGATGTTGCCGACGGTGGAGACCACCTCGTTGGCGGCGGTGGACTGCTCGCGCAGGGTGTGGCTGATCTCCCCCATCAGGCCGGTGAGGTTGGAGGCGTGGCTCTGGATGCTGGCGATCGCCTCGCCGGTCTGGTTGGCCAGCGTGACCCCGCGGGAGACGTTGTTGACCGTGTTCTCCATGCTGCGGATGGAGGCGTCCGCCCCGCTCTGGATCTTGCTGATCATCCCGGTGATCTGCTGGGTTGACGCCGCCGAGCGGCTGGCCAGATTGCGCACCTCATCGGCCACCACCGCAAAGCCACGTCCTGTTCACCCGCCCGCGCCGCCTCGATGGCGGCGTTGAGCGCCAGCAGGTTGGTCTGATCGGCAATGCCGCGGATCACCCCGATGATCTCCGAAATCTGCTGGGTATGGCCATTGAGTTCGGAGATGGTGCTGGCCGCTTCTCCTACCGTGGTGGAGATGTTCTCGATGCTGCCGAGGGTCTCCTTG
Organism: Aeromonas sp. QDB11; assembly: GCF_027705265.1. Classification (NCBI taxonomy): domain Bacteria; kingdom Pseudomonadati; phylum Pseudomonadota; class Gammaproteobacteria; order Aeromonadales; family Aeromonadaceae; genus Aeromonas; species Aeromonas sp. QDB11. The sequence goes on from NZ_JAPDBM010000065.1 coordinate 17,535, forward strand.
ATAACCCCTGAACCCTCCTCCAGGGTATTGGCGGAGACCTTGCTCAATTCGTCGGCATGGGTGGCGTTGTCGGAGAGGTGGCTGATGCTCACCACCAGCTCCTCGATGGCTGCGGCCATGGTCTGGGTACTGGTCTGTTGGGAGGTGGCGAACTGGGCTGTCTGTTCGGCGATCTGGGCGATGCTATCGGCAGAGTCGGACAACTCTTCGGTGGAGTGGGAGACCTTGGCGATGATCCCTTTGAGGGTGGTCTGCATGCCGCCGAGCAGGCCGATCAGGCTCTCTTTCGAGCCTTGCGGCACCTTGATGGGGCGCGAGAAGTCCCCTTCCGCCAGCAGATGGAGATCGGTCTTGAGCTGTTCTACCGAGGTGCCGACCAGATCGAGCAGGGAGCGATAGGTACGCCAGAGGAAGAACATCAACACCAGACCGAGGGCGATAAAGAGATAGCGCAGCATATCGGTATTGGCGATGGCGCTTTCGACCGCCTCCTGGTTGCGTCCTTCCATCATCACGTAGAAGTCATCGATGGGGGACATGATGCGCCCCTTGTTCTGGTGATAGGCCTTGTCATGCATCATGGCGATGGCCTGTAGCTGATTGGCGGCGAGATCGCCATCGGTCTGTTGCACCAGCTTGAAGGCGGCCACCTCGGTGTTGACCAGTGCATCCGAGTTGTTTTTGGCTTCGTTGAGTTTGGCGAGCTCCCCGTCGGTAAAACCGGCATCCTTCATCAGGTCGATCAGGCCGCGGCGCTGGTTGCTATCGGGTCGTGGATTCTGACCGTTGGCGGCGACAAAGTCCCAGTAGATACGGTTGTAGCCTTCCGGCCTCGGTTGCTCGCCGTTGCGAATGGCCAGGATCCGCATGTACTGCTGCTCGTAGGCGGGATCCTTGGTGATGACGTAGGTGCGACCGAGTCGGGTCAGATCATCGGAGGATTGGCGCAGCTCATCGGCCAGCAGGTAGGAGACATATTGTTGCCGATAGCTCTCTTCCAGCTGTTTCCCCGCCCAGCTGTAGGCGAAAAACACCAGTGACAGCAGGATCAGGGTAATGACGGATAGCAGCAGGTTGAGCTGAAAGGCGGGCTTGTTCTGTTCCATGGTGGAGCGTCCTTATTCTCATCAGGGAGCGTCTTGTGGCGCATTGCCAAGTCAATGGCTGGCAAGGCTTTTTGCTCTGTGATTATAGGAAGGGAAAGCTTGCTCCGAGGACGATGAACGGAAATAAGCAGAAACCGGGCTGCGGCATTGGCAAAAAAATGACCGGGGTCAATTCCCCGGTCATCTGAGTGAGAGTGAGTTAACGCGGCCCGATCACCAGATCACAAGATCTCCAGATCGGTCAGCGGCACGGCGCAGCAGGTGAGGATCTTGCCCTCGGCCCGTTCGGCAGCGGTGATGGCGGGTGCGTCGGGGTGATCCACCTCGCCCGAGACCAGCGTCTGCTTGCAACTGCCGCAGATGCCGGCGCGGCAGCTCCAGGGCAGCTCAACGCCCTGCTTGTTGGCCTGATCCAGCACGGTACCCTGATTGTTGCCGGTGAATGCTTGAGTGCCGATGCGCAGTTGTACCGCCTGATGGGGGCGGGCTACCGAGATAATGGCGCCGCCAAAACTCTCCTGGCGGATGCGCTCGGCCGGAACGCCGAGGGCCGCCACTTTGGCGGCGGCATCGGCCATAAAACCGTGGGGGCCGCAGATAAAGACCTCTTTTGCGGCCAGCCCGTTGACCCGTCGCAGATGCTCATCATTGAGTCGCCCTTGCAGCCCCTGCCAGTGATTGTCGGGCTGGCTCAGGATAATGGTCAGGGTCATCCCCAACTGCGTCATGGCGTGCAGTTCGCTGGCGGCGGGAATGTCCGCTTCGCTGCGGCACAGGTGCATAAAGTGAACATCTTCCAGCTCACCGCGCAGGGCCAGGGTGCGGGCTATCGCCAGCATGGGGGTGACGCCGGAGCCTGCGGAGAGCAACAGGAGGTTGCGCTCGGACCCTAAGTGAAAATCGCCAGTGGGGTTGGCGGCCAGCAGCCGATCACCCACCTGCAACTGCTGGTGCAGCCAGTGGGAGATGCGGCCACCCTCCACCTTTTTGACGCTGATGCTGTAACGCTCCGGGTGATCCGGCGTGGAGCTCAGGGTATAGCGCCGCTGAACTCGCTCATGTTTGATATCGAGACTGATGGGCAGATGCTGGCCCGGCAGGTAGTCGGGCAGGGGCTCGCCATCGGCGGCGTCGAACCAGAAGGTCTCCAGATCCCGCGCCAGCGGTTCGCGGGCCACGCAGACCAGCTCCCGCTTCCTCGGAGCGGCGGCGGGATAGACCACCGGACGGGTGCGCTCCAGCACTTCTATCTCGCTGCCTGCCTCAATCCAGCCCTCGTTCAGCGCCACCAGATTCTGGCCGAAGTAGACCTCGCCATCCTCGCCACGGCGGTAGCGGGTAAGGGTGGCCAGCGGCTCTTTCAGGGCGTTGAAACGATCGGTGCCCGCTTCCACCGTGGTCATGATGCAGCGGCTGCAGGGCTTGACCACTTTAAATTCCACTTCGCCGATGCGGATACGCACCCAGCTGTCCTCCTCGAAGGGCTGGGTATTGCTTGCCACCAGATTGGTGCGGAACTGGCTCATCTGGTGCAGGGCATCGGAGCGCAGATTGAGATCCTCAAGGGAGGCTTGGCTTATCAGCAGCAGCGGATAACCGTCGGCAAAGCTGACCCGGGTGCCGGTCTTTTCACGAAAGCGATCAGAGGTTTCACCCAGCCAGAGCAGTTGCACCGTCTCCCCTGCCACCCGGCTCAGCCACCCATCGGCTTTGGGGTCGGTGTGCAGTGCGGTGAAACGGTCGCTCCAGACTCCGGTAGCTTGCGGGGCGCGGCTGAAGTCGACCTCTTGCAGGGTGAGCGGTTCAAAGCCCGGATAGCGCAGTTGCAAGCCTCCTTCGATGGGGGTGGCCACGACCTGTTGCAGCTGGGGATGGGTACGGGCGGTGATAAAGGTGCCGTCCGGTTTGACCACCATGTAGCGGCGATCCCCTGCCAGTCCCTCTTCGGTCACCCGGGCGCGAGCCAGCGGCATACCTGCAGTCGATTTGATGGGGTAGAGGTGAATGCTGTCTAGCCTGGGCATCTTCATATCCTTGTGACGTGGCGCGATCGCCTGGAAAAAGGGGAACATAACGGTTCCCCGGCGATCCGGCAATCCTTTCAAGGGGGCGGTCTATAGTTGGGAAAAGAGAACAAGAGGGCATCGGGATGAAAATAAGCTGGTTGCTGGCGGGGAGCCTTTTTTGCCACGGGCTCTGGGCGCAGGAGCTGACCCTGGCCACGGGAGAGTATCCCCCTTACTGCTCCGAGACGCTGAAATATCAGGGGCTAATCCCTCATGTGGTGAGCGAGGCATTCAAGAGTGAGGGGGTGAGCGTCAAGTTTCAGTTTCTACCCTGGAAGCGGGCCTTTCGCTTGTCGGAGGAGGGAGTGGTGGATGGCACAGTCCACTGGTATGAGTCGAGCGAGCGTCGCAAAACCCATCTCTACAGCGATCCCATCCTGAGTGAGACCTACGTCTGGTTCTATCTCAAGTCCGATCCGCTGGAATGGCGTGGCTATCAGGATCTGGCGGATCGCAAGCTGGCTGCGGTCAGTGGCTATACCTACAATGCAGATTTTTTTGCAGCCATCGCGCAGGTGCCGTTGCAGGTGCAGTTTGTCACCCGGCTGCGCCAGAGCTTTGATCTGCTGCTCTCCGGCCGCGCCGACCTGACCCTGGAGAACATCGATGTCGGCTACTACTCCCTGCGTCAGTTCTACCCGGCCAGTACGGTCGATCTCTTTGCAACCCATTCAAAACCCGTGATGAAAGTTGAAGGTCACCTGCTGATCAGCCGCAAGCGTGCCAACGCTGACGAGCTGATCAAAACCTTCAATCGGGGGCTCGCCAAACTGAAAGCCAGCGGTCAGCTGGAGAAGATGTTACTTGAGTCACGTTCTGGTCTCTATGAACCATAAAGTGCAACATTTTTTGATCCTGATTCGCTAATCAGTACAAAAAAGCGGCCATTATCGACTCAGTTCCCAGTTTCTAACGCTTTCGCTTCTTCCCCATCCGGCCACCGTCCGCTTCGGCTACACGGTATCAAGCGCCATCGGGTGGGGCCTGTCACACAAAAAGAAGAAAGCAATGTATGAGCAAACAACTGGACATGACCCCATTGCCGGATCTCTCCCTGAAAACGGGAACAGGCCCGGTGCGTACCCGGCTACCCGTCTGGCGGCCGGCCCTGCCACCCTGCAATCACGCCTGCCCGGCCGGAGAAAATATCCAGGCCTGGCTCTCTTTGGCGCAGGCCGGTCGCTTTGAAGCGGCTTGGCAGACCCTGATCGAAGAGAACCCCTTGCCCGCCATTCATGGCCGGGTCTGCTATCACCCCTGCGAGAGCGCCTGCAACCGCGGTCAGGTGGATGAATCCGTCTCTATCCACGCCATCGAGCGTTTCCTCGGCGACGAAGCGCTTGCCAAAGGTTGGCTGCCTGCGCCCCCCGCGCCTGCCAGCGGCAAGAAGGTGCTGGTGATCGGTGCTGGCCCCTCCGGCCTCTCCTGCGCCTGGCACCTCAACCGGCTTGGCCATCAGGTGGAGATCCGCGAAGCAGGGCCGCTGGCGGGCGGCATGCTGCGTTTTGGTATTCCCGCCTACCGCTTGCCCCGCGATGTGCTGGATCGGGAGGTGGCCCGCATCGTGGCGGCCGGGGTGACGCTGACTCTCAACCACAAGGTGGAGGATGTGCTGCGCGAGCGCGACGAGGGGGGCTTTGACGCCGTCTTTATGGCCATTGGCGCCCATCTGGCCAAGCGGGTCGATATTCCGGCCCGGGAAGCGGGCAAGATCCTCGATGCGGTGAGTTTTCTCGAGCAGGCCAGTCTGGCCGAAGAGAAAGGATTGCCACCGCCAAAACTGGGACGGCGGGTAGCCATCTACGGCGGCGGCAACACCGCCATGGATGCGGCTCGCACCGCCCGCCGTTTGGGCGTTGAAGAGGCGATGATCATCTATCGCCGCGATCGCGACCATATGCCGGCCCACGCCTTCGAAGCCGATGAGGCCGAGGAGGAGGGGATCAAGATCAACTGGCTGCGCACCATCCGCCAGCTCGACAACACCAATATCGAGGTGGAGGTGATGGCGCTGGATGCCGAGGGCAAGCCGGTACCCACAGGCAAGTTTGAAACCCTCGAAGCGGACTCCCTTATTCTGGCGCTCGGTCAGGAGGTCGATCTCTCGGTGCTGGAGAGCATTCCCGGCGTGCGGGTCAACAAGGAGGGGGTCGTGCAGGTGGCGGGTAACCTGATGACGGATGTGCCGGGTCTGTTTGCGGGTGGCGACATGGTGCCCTCCGAGCGCACCGTCACAATCGCCACCGGCCACGGCAAGAAGGCGGCGCGCCATATGGATGCCTGGCTGCGCGGTCGCCACTACCACAAACCGCTCTCCTACCCGCTGGTGGGGCCGGAGCAGTTGCAACTCTGGTTCCAGACCCACGCCCCGGCCAGCAGTCAGCCGGTCAAACCGGCGTGGGCGCGGGATGACTTTGGCGAGATCATCGGCGGGCTGGATGAGGTGGCCGCCCGCTACGAGGCGGCGCGCTGCTACTCCTGCGGCAACTGCTTCGAGTGTGACGGCTGCTATGGCAGCTGCCCCGAGCAGGCCATCGCCAAGCTGGGGCCGGGCAAAGGCTATCAGGTGGATGCCGAACGCTGCACCGGCTGCGGTGCCTGTCACGACCAGTGCCCTTGTCACGCCATCGAGCTGCGCCAACCGGAGGAGTCCCAATGAAACATGAACTGATCATGGTCGATGGCAACGAAGCCGCGGCCCGGGTGGCGTACCAGCTGAGCGAAGTGTGTGCCATCTACCCCATCACCCCGAGCTCGACCATGGCCGAACTGGCTGATGCCTGGGCGGCGGAGGGGCAGACCAACCTGTGGGGCAACATTCCCACAGTGGTGGAGATGCAAAGCGAAGGGGGGGCGGCCGGCACGGTACACGGCGCCCTGCAGGCGGGGGCGCTCGCCACCACCTTCACCGCCAGTCAGGGGCTGATGCTGATGCTGCCCAACATGTACAAGATCGCCGGTGAACTGACCTCGGCGGTGTTCCATGTGGCGGCCCGCTCGCTGGCGGCGCAGGGGCTGTCGATTTTTGGCGACCATCAGGACGTGATGGCGGCGCGCAGCACCGGTTTTGCCATGCTTGCCTCCGGCTCGGTGCAGGAGGCGCAGGACCTGGCCTTGGTCGCCCACAGCGTCACCTTGCAGTGCCGGGTACCCTTCATCCACTTCTTCGACGGGTTCCGTACCTCCCACGAGGTGAACAAGATCACCGCCCTGCATCGGGATGAAATTCGGGCCCTTATCGACAACGACTGGGTACGCGCCCACCGTGCGCGGGCGCTCAACCCGGATCATCCGGTGATGCGTGGTACCGCCCAGAACCCCGATACCTATTTCCAGTCCCGCGAGAGCGTCAACCCCTTCTATGAAGCGGTACCGGCGCGGGTGCAGCAGTGCATGGACAACCTCGGCGAGCTGACTGGTCGTCACTACAGGCTGGTGGAGTATCACGGCGCGCCCGATGCTACCGATGTCATCGTGCTGATGGGCTCGGGAGCGGCCACCGCCCGCACTACCGTGGATTGGCTCAACCGGCAGGATCGCAAGACCGGGGTGCTGGTAATTCGCCTCTATCGCCCCTTCCCGGTACAGGCGCTGCTCGATGCGCTGCCCGAGAGCGTGCGGCGCATGGCGGTGCTGGATCGCACCAAGGAGCCGGGGGCGGGCGGCGAGCCGCTGCTGCTGGATGTGCAGAGCGCGCTGATCGATGGCTTGCAGCGCGGCCTTATCAAGCGGCTGCCCTGGCTCAGTGGCGGTCGCTATGGCCTCTCTTCCAAAGAGTTCACCCCCGCCATGTGCGCGTCCGTGTTCGAGGAGTTGGCATCCGATGCGCCGCGCCCCCGCTTTACCGTGGGGATCGTCGATGATGTGTCGGGCCTCAGTCTGGCCTGGCACCCCATCGGCGATCTGGAGCCTGCCAGCCGGGTGCGGGCGCTCTTCTTCGGCCTCGGCGCCGACGGCACGGTGGGCGCCAACAAGAACAGCATCAAGATCATCGGCGAGCTGGAGGGGTTCCACGCCCAAGGCTACTTCGTCTACGACTCCAAGAAGTCGGGCTCGCGCACTGTGTCCCACCTGCGCTTTGGCCCCGAGCCCATCGATGCCCCCTGGCTTATCGAGCAGGCGAGCTTTATCGGCTGCCACCAGTGGGGCTTTGTCGAATCGGTCGACCTGCTGGAGCACGCCGCGGAAGGGGCGACCCTGCTGCTTAATGCCCCCTATGAGGCGGACAAGGTGTGGGGCCAGCTGCCCGAGCGGCTGCGCGCCCGCATCCGCGCCCTCAATATCCAGCTCTACTGCATCGACGGCGATCGGGTGGCCGAGCAAAACGGCATGGGCAATCGCATCAACACCATTATGCAGACCTGCTTCTTCGCGCTGGCCGGGGTGTTGCCACGGGATGAAGCGATTGCGCTGATCAAGGAGAGCATCGAGAAGAGTTATGCCCGCAAGGGGCCCGAGGTGGTGGCGCGCAACTTCGCGGCGGTGGACGATACCCTGGCTCACCTCTGCAAGGTGGTGATCCCGGCCGGCGACGAGCAGATCAGCGACTATCCGCTGCCACTGGCGCCGGGTGGCAGCGAGTTTGTCCAGCGGGTCACCGGCGAGATGCTGGCGGGGCGCGGCGATCTGATCCCTGTCTCCATGCTGCCGGTGGATGGCACTTACCCCACCGCCACCAGCCGCTTTGAGAAGCGGGATATCGCCCGCGAGATCCCGATCTGGCACTCAGATATCTGTATCCAGTGCGGCAACTGCGTTTTTGTCTGCCCCCACGCGGCGCTGCGGGCCAAGTTCTACCATCAGGACTGGCTGGCGACCGCCCCCGAGGCAGCGCAGTCGGTACCCGTCACCGCCAAGGGATTCCCCGACAGCCGCTACACATTGCAGCTCTATCCGGAGGATTGCACCGGCTGCGGCCAGTGTGTGCAGGCCTGCCCAGTGCGGGCCGGGGCTGATGAGGAACACGAGGGCGAGCGCGCCATCACCATGATGGACAAGGGGTCCCATCTGGCTGGCCAGAAGCAGGCGTTGCGCTGGTTCGAGAGCCTGCCCTGGCCTGCCCGCGAGCGGGTGGATTTCTCCACGGTGCGCGGTGCCCAGTTCCTCGAACCCCTGTTCGAGTTCTCCGGCGCCTGCGCCGGGTGTGGCGAGACCCCCTATCTCAAGCTGCTGACCCAGCTGTTTGGCGATCGCATGCTGGTGGCCAACGCCACCGGCTGCTCCTCCATCTATGGCGGCAACTTGCCGACCACCCCGTGGGCCAAGAATGGCGAAGGGAAGGGGCCGGCCTGGTCGAACTCCCTGTTCGAGGACAACGCCGAGTTTGGCTTTGGTTTTCGTCTCACCGCCGATCAGCATCGCGGTCAGGCGGTAGCGGCCTTGCAGGCGATGAAGGGGGAGTTGGGGGAGGCATTGGTCGAGTCGCTTATCAACGCCCCGCAGCGGCTGGAGTCGGAGATCCGCGCCCAGCGCACCCGGGTCGCGCAAGTGCGGGAGCGGCTGGAGGAGGTGAAATCCGGCAAGGCCCGCGAGCTGCTCTCCTTGATTGATCAGCTGGTGCGCCGCTCGGTCTGGATCATCGGCGGCGATGGCTGGGCCTATGACATCGGCTCGGCGGGGCTCGACCATGTGCTCGCCTCCGGACGCGATGTGAACGTGCTGGTGATGGATACCGAGGTCTACTCCAACACCGGCGGCCAGATGTCGAAATCGACCCCGCTCGGCGCCGTCGCCAAGTTCGCGGCGGGGGGCAAGACGCTGGCTAAGAAGGATGTAGCCTTGCAAGCCATCTCCTACGGCAACGTCTATGTTGCCCGTATCGCCTTTGGTGCCAACCCGCAGCAGGCGCTGCAAGCCTTGCGTGAGGCGGAGGCCTATCCGGGCCCGTCGCTGATCATCGCCTACAGCCACTGTATCGCCCACGGCATCGATATGGAGTTTGGCCTGACCCAGCAAAAACGGGCGGTGGCCTCCGGTCACTGGCCGCTGATGCGCTACAACCCGGTATTGCGCAGTGCGGGGCAGAACCCCTTCAGCCTCGACAGCCTGCGCCCCTCCATCCCCCTTGCTGAATATCGGCAGGAGGAGACCCGTTATCGGGTGCTGGCCCAGAGCCATCCGGAGGAGGCCGAGCGGCTGATGCAGGTTGCGCAAAAAGTGGCGTGGCAGAAGTGGGCCACCTACGAGGAGATGGCCACCCGCGAGGCCAGCCATTTCCATCCGCTGGTGTGAGGATGGGCGAGTGAAATATAACCAAGCGGGCCATTGGCCCGCTTTTTTAGTCATTTGGGTAGGGACGGGCTCGTTATAGAGTAAAAGGATCCATATTTCCGACTCTAAGGAAGGTGCGAATAAGCGGGGAAATTCTTCTCGGCTGACTCAGTCATTTCATTTTTTCAGTTTGAGCCGATCTTTTCTCCCGTAAATGCCTTGAATCAGCCTATTTAGACCGTTTCTTCGCCATTTAAGGCGTTATTCCCAGTTTTTAG